>NZ_VHLC01000130.1:0-21971 GCF_006547355.1 Myxococcus sp. AB036A
CCCTGCTCCCGTGCCAGGCCCCGCCCCCTCGTCCCCCAGGGCAGTCGCGCGCGGCGGCAACCAGGATGCACATGGTGGGTCGTATTTCCTCTCACAAGGAGAACCCCGCGATGGAAAGCCCGCTGTATACCGGAGAGGTCCGTACCGTCGGAGAGAGCATGGCGCGCAGCATCACCGACGCGGGCGCCTTCAAGATATTCATGGACGAGCCCGTGGAGTTGGGTGGCCGCAATGGCGCCCCCAGTCCGCTCGACTTCATCCTGGCCGCACACGCGGGCTGCCTGAACTACATGACCTTCTACATCGCCCGGGAGCTGGGCATCCCGGTGACGCGCACGGACATCACCGTGCGCGGCGCATTGGACCCGTCAACGTTCGCCGGCAAGCGCGGCGGCACCCGCGCGGGCTACCAGTCCCTGGAGGTCACCCTCCAGGTCCACACGCCCGCGAACGCGGATCAACTCGCCCTCCTCAAGCGCGAGGTGGAGGCACGCTGCCCGGTGAGCGACAACCTCGCCAACGCCACGCCGGTGCACCTCACCTTGAAGGCCGCTACTTCGGAGGCGTGACGGGCACCGGCGCCACCAGGGGCGCGGCGCGGCCGGGCCGGGGGACGAGGAAGAGCAGCCGCCCCTTCTGCTTCATCATCCCCGCCGCCAGCTCCGCCTGCGGGCCCGCGCCCCAGAAGACGTCCACCCGGCCCGCGCCCCGGATGGCCCCGCCCGTGTCCTGGTTGAGCACGAAGCGCGACAGCGGCTTCCACTGCACGGAGCCATCCGCCATGCGCACCGGGCGCTCGGTGTGGATGAAGGCCAGACCGCCCTTGGGGAACAGCCGCGCGTCCGTCGCGATGGAGCGCCCCGCCGTCACCGGCCGCCCGAGCGAACCCACCGACGCGGTGTTGAGGAAGCGGAAGAACACGTAGGACTCGTTGTGGTCGAGCACCCGGTGGCACTGCTGCGGATTCGCGGCCAGCCACGCGCGCAGCGCCTGCATCGACATCTCCTCCTTGGGGATGGCGCCCTCCTGGATGAGCAGCGAGCCGATGCTGCGGTACGGCTTCCCATTCGACGCGGCGTAGCCGATGCGGCGCCGGCTCCCATCCGGCAGCAGCAATGAACCGCTGCCCTGCACCTCCAGGAAGAAGAGCGCCACCGGGTCCTTGGCCCATGCCAGCTCCAGCTTCCGTCCGCCGAGCCGCCCCCCACGGATGTCCCCGCGCGACCAGTACGGCACCACCTTCCGCCCGTCGAGCCGGCCGAAGACGCGCTCTGACTTGAAGCGCTCCGCGAAGGGCTCCAGCGGGACCTCAATCAAGTCGGACGGAGGCCCGTGGATGGGCACGTTGTACACGTCCGTGCGCGTCAGGCTCGCCTCGATGGTCGGCTCGTAGTAGCCGGTGAAGAGCACCTGGCCGTCCTCGCCTCCGGCGGCCTCCAGCGGCTCGAAGTCCTCCAGGACCAGGGTCCACAGCGCCTCCGGCGTGAGGTCCTCGCGAAGCCGCGCGTGCAGGCGCTCCAGGGCGGTCCGCAGCTCGGCGATGGAGACCTGCCGCGCGCCGTAGATGAAGCGGTGGTCAGACGGACGGCTCCGCAGCCACACGAGGCTCTCCGCGACGGCGGTCCGCAGGGACGCGACGTCACCGTCGTCCCGGGGCTCCATCTTGCGAGACAGGCCGACGAGCGCGTCCTCGGGCCTGGTGACGGGAGCGCGGGTGGGGCTCGGACAGGCCGAGGCGAGGAGCCCCAGCGCCGACAGCAGGAGGATTCGGAGGTGCCGCATGTCCATGTGGCTCCTCTACCTATCGCACCTGCCCCGGTGCGCGAATGGGAACGGCGTGCGCCGGGATGGGCGAGCAGGCAGGCGTTGACGGCGGATGCCTGGGCCCCGGCGCCGGGCCGCGGGGAGCTACTTGGACTTGGAAGGTACCTTGAGCGAAAAGGCCTGCTCCCGTGGCGGGAAGATGGCCTGTGCGGCGCCAGAGACCAACGGCGAGGCGTCCTGCTGGAGCCGCGCCAGCCGGCCCAGCCGCTCGGGCGTCCATCCGCGCCCCGGCGCCGCGTCGTGCACCAGGCACCAGACAGCCACGCGCCGAGCCTCCGCGCTCGCGCTCGCGCTCAACCGGGCCTCCACCGCCTCCAGCTCCCCCTTGGGCAACATGCTCACGACGAGACGGCACGCCTCCAGGGCATCCGCATGGAGGAGGCCTGCCTCCCCCATCTGGACCAGCGTTTCAGCCAACTCCAGCGGTGACCGTGCCGCCATCACACATTGGATGTACAGCGGCGCCAAACGACTGTCCCGGGAGAGGACCCGCTCTGCCGCGCGCGCCGCCTGCATGTAGCTGGCGCGGGACTTCACCTCCACCTCCAGCAACTGCGTCACTGCGGCGTTCAGTGCGCGCCGGTCCAAAGCCACCGCCTCCAACATGCCCTCCAGCCGCTCCAGGTCGCGTTCGTTGGAGCGATGGAGCAGGGTCCTCATCGCCCAGCTCACCTCTTCATCGTATGGCGACGTCAGCCGAGCCCCACAGGCATCAAGTAAGGCGCGCTCCACATCCCTGACGGGGAGATACGCCGCGCGCGAAAGCAGGCCAATGCGCGCCTCCGGCTCGGGGCGAGCCAGCACCCGCCCGAGCAGCGCGGACAGCTTGCGGTCGGAGGTCTCGGTGAGGCGGTTCGCGGGGATGTCTCCCAGCCGTGAAGCCACCACCCAATCAGGGTCCTCCACAGCGCGGGCGAAGACAGCCCAGGTGGGCTCGCGCTCCAGGTGGTCCCAGAGCGCGCGCAGCAGGGCGATGCGCACGTCCCGATGCAGGCTCATTCCGTCCAACTCCAGGAGCCGCTCGTAGGCGGCCTCCACGCGCAGCTCCCCCAGCAGGCGCACGACCTCCTTGGCCACGGTGACTTTGGTGAGGGGGACGCCCGCCAGCAGGGACAGCACGCGCGCGGGAGGCATGCCGTTGAAGGCACGGCGCAGGCCATAGATGGCGATGCGCGCACGGGCATCCTCCAGGCAGCGCAGCAGCGTGGTCACGCCTTGCCCCTGGTCGCACCGGCCCAGCACCCGGATGGCCCTCTCCCGCACCACGGGCCGCGCGTCGTCCACCAGGGTGCACAGTCCCTCCATCGGCCCCCAGGTCAACGCCGCGAGTGTCGAGACACCCCAGAGCAACGTCGGCGTGTCTCGCTCCGGGTCCTCGACCAGCCGGCAGACCGCGTGCGAGTAGAGGGCGCTCTGCCGCGCGGTCCACCGGAAGAAACCGCGGTCATCGAACGCCAGCAACCAACCCGTCTTCTCCGTCGAGAAACGACCGGTGATGACGGGCGCGCTCAGGTAGGGCGTCAGCAGCTCCTGCCTGCGCCGATGCAGGTACGTGTTCACGACCGGGAAGCAGATGACGCTGGCATCGGCCTTGAGCAGCTCGGGCAGGAATCTGTCGAAGGCGGCCCACGCCCGTCGCCGGAGCACCACCAGGGCGGAGTGCGCCTCCTTTCCCAGGCGAAGCGCGACCCGCTCCAGTCCGGAGCTCAGCTCGGGATGCAGCGGTCGCGCCGCATCCTCCGAGTGGGCCAACGCGATGACTTCGGAGAACCACCCCAGGTCGAGGAACCGCTGGACCGTGGCGCCCACGGTGGCTTCGAAGCCCGCGCGGTCGTGCTTGGACTGCCACTGGGCCATCCCCAGCGCCAGCAAGGGCCAGGGCGTCTCCTCCCGCATGGACACAATGAGTTCCCGCAGTCCCGCGACCAGACTCACACGAGCGCCCAGGCTGTTCACCAACTCGAGCAGCGGCCCGCCCCGCTCGCGCTGAGCCCATCCCCGGGCAATGTCCAGGAGCTGGGGCGCGGCGGCGCGCACCTCGTCATCAGTGAGGTACTCGCCCACGCGAGCGTTGAAGAGCCGACCACGCTCCTTGAGGAGGGTGGCCAGCCACGTCGCCCCCCATTCGGGGGCCCTGGCGAAGGTGCGCAGCAGCAACGTCTCCGCGAACTCCGCCGTCTGATAGGACAGGTCGGCCGCGTCCAGCGCGTCGCGCAACATCCGGCCCACCGCCTCGGTGTGCTCGCGGCGCCACACGCGGCGAGGCCACCGCACGAACGCGCCCAGCATCAGCATCCGCACGGGGTCCTGCTCGTTCTTGCGCGCCAACGCCAGCGGCAGGGCACGGTCCACCAAGGCGGGCTCGTCCGGACGCAGCCCGGGGATGGCCAACAGCGACGCCAACGCCATGCCTCGCACGCTGGCATCCGGGTGACCGATGTATCCCTTGAGCGCCGCCTCCGCTTCATCCCACGGTAGCAGGCATGCGTACCCCATGCGTTGCTCGGGCCGGGAGCCCAGGGCCACCACCTCGTGGAGATGGCGGCGCGCCTCGCGCTCACGCAAATCGATGGGCAGCGCGGTCACCGTCTCCAGTGCGATGACGCCATCGCGGTTCCTCGCGGCGACGCTCCAGCGTGCATGGACGCGCTCCCGTTCGCGGACATCGGAAATGGAGCGGAGCAGCTCCGTCCCCCAGTCCGGCGCCACATCCACCGTGGCGCACCACGCCTCGACGACGACGCGGCGCGCGGTCTCGGAGAGCCGGCGGAGCAGCGTCTTCGCATCCCCCAGTGAGCTGGGGGCATGACGAACGAGCCACGCGAGCGAGTCCATGCTCAACCGCGCGGCGGCGCGGGCAAACTGCCCCTCGAAGGGGGCCGCGTGCTCGTGCCGCTGGAGCAGCGACACGGCGGCCTCGGGCCGATGGAGCACCAGGCAATGCCAGTCGTCATAGGCATCGGGATGGATGCGGCGGGAGAGCAGCAGCTCGAACAACTCCAAGGCCGCGTCGGGGGCCTGGTCAGCGATGCGATGCAGGTACGCGTTGAGGGACATGCGCGTCACCGGATCGGGTTCGCCCGTCACGGCCCTCAAACGTGCGGCGAAGACCTCCGCGAGGATGCCGGGGGCGTTGCGCGCCATCCGACTCCAGAAGCGCACACTGGGGCGCGCCAGTGCGCTGGAGAGGTGACGGCGAATGCCCTCGGACGTCGCCAAGGGGACGGCATCAGCGAAGTCAGGCACGCCCGTGCAGGTGGCCAGCCAGTCGAGATACGCATCGATGACGGCCTGCCGCCGCGTCTTCACGAACCCCCGGAGGAGTCCCTCCTGGCGGCGAACGGCGCACGCCATCTTCAGGGCCTCCAGCGCCTGGGCGTCGTCACAGGCCAGGGGCACCAGCCGGAAGGCCAGAGAACGAACACGAGCGGACGCATCGGTGGTGGCGGAGAGCACCTGCCCCCCATCGCGCCAGGTGAACTGGGCACACAGGGCGAGGTACCGCTCGAAGGCATCCCCTTGAGACAGCATCCCAAGCAACTCGCGGACGCCAGGGTTCGTCGGCGCCAGGCGCCCCAGCTCCACCATCCTGCGGACGCGAGCATCGTGGTGGATACCGGACAGCTCGTCGCGCAACTCGGAGAGGCGAGGCTCGTGCATGGCCGCGGGAGACTGCCCGACGTTCCCGCGCCTGACAAACGACCGCCCCCCTTCAAAGCCCGAGCAAAGCGACCCGCCCGCGCGCGGGCTCCAGCGACTCCGCGCGCGAAGACGGGCTGGGGCGATACAGACTCAGATGAAGTAGTCCGGGAGCAGCTCAGCCCCGGGCACCAGCTGGTACTTGTCGAAGTCCGTCACGCCCACGCCGCGGAGGACCTCCTCGTCGATGCAGAAGTTGCCGGTGAACTCGCGGCTCGGCTTGGTGAGGATGGCGTAGGCCGCGTCCGCCATGATTTCCGGCGTCCGGCAGCCGCGGATGGTCTCCTCCCCGCCCAGCAGGTTCTGCACCGCCGCGGTGGCGATGACGGTGCGCGGCCAGATGGCGTTCACCGCGATGCCGTCCGAGCGCAGCTCCTCCGCCATGCCCAGCACGCACATGCTCATGCCGAACTTCGCCATGGTGTACGCGACGTGGGGCGCGAACCAGCGCGCCTCCATGTTGAGCGGCGGCGAGTTGTTGAGGATGTGCGGGTTGCTGGCCTTCTTCAGGTACGGAATACACGCCTGCGAACACGCAAACGTGCCGCGCGTGTTGATGCCGTGCATCAGGTCGAAGCGCTTCATCGGCGTCTCGAGCGTGCCCGTGAGGCTGATGGCGCTGGCGTTGTTCACCAGGATGTCGATGCCGCCGAAGGTCTCCACCGCCTTGGCCACGGCGGCGGCAATCTGCTGCTCGTCGCGGATGTCCACGACACAGGGCAGCGCCTTGCCACCGGCCTTCTCAATTTCCTCCGCCGCCGTGTAGATGGTGCCGGGGAGCTTGGGGTGCGGCTCCGTCGTCTTGGCGGCGATGATGATGTTGGCGCCATCCCGGGCAGCGCGGAGGGCAATGGCCTTGCCGATGCCACGGCTGGCACCGGTGATGAACAGCGTCTTTCCCTGGAGATTGGACATGGGGTGTCCTCCTATCACGAACGAGCGGACGGCTTCCGAGGCGCCACCTGGGCGACGGGCGCCATCACTTCGCGCCCTCGGAGAAGGCGCGCTCGATGAGCATCTGCATGGGAGCGTGGGCCGGTAGCGTGCCAAACGTCTGTCCATGCGCTCCGCCCAGGCGGGACTCGCAGAAGGCGTCCGACACGGCGGTGTTGCCCGCGCGAATCAGCAGCGACGCCTGGAGCGCCAGCGCCAGCCCTTCCACGATGGTGCGCGAGCGCGCCTCCAGCGAGTCCGTGTTGGCCAGCTCCTTGCCCAGCCGCGCGGTGGCCTCGTCATAGGCGGGGTGCCCGCCCTGCGCGGCCAGGAGCTCGGCGAAGAGGGCCTCCCGGCTGGCCGGCTCGCGCGACGCCGCGCGCAGCACGTCCAGGCACTGGATGTTGCCGCTGCCCTCCCAGATGGAGTTGAGCGGGGCCTGCCGGTACAGGCGCGGCAGGTTCGTCTCCTCCACGTAGCCCGCGCCGCCCAGGCACTCCTGCGCCTCGTTGACGAAGGAGGGCGTGCGCTTGCACACCCAGTACTTCCCCACCGCCGTGGCGATGCGGCAGAACGCGGCCTCCTTCTCGTCCCGAGGCGTGGCGTCCACCGCGCGGGAGACGCGCCCGGTGAGCGCGACGTGGGCCTCCAGCTCCAGCGCCAGGTCCGCCAGCACGTTGCGCATCAGCGGCTGGTCGATGAGCCGCTTGCCGAACGCCACGCGGTGGCGCGTGTGGTGGATGGCCTGCACCAGCGCCTGACGCATCTGCCCGCTGGAGCCAATCATGCAGTCCTGCCGCGTCAGCGCGACCATCTCCAGGATGGTGGGGACACCGCGGCCCTCCGCGCCCACCATCACCGCGTAGGCACCGTGCAGCTCCACCTCCGAGCTGGCGTTGCTCCAGTCACCCAGCTTGTCCTTCAGCCGCTGGACGCGGATGGCATTGAGCGCGCCGTCCGGCGTGAAGCGCGGCATCAGGAAGCACGACAGACCACCCTCCGCGTGCGCCAGCACCAGGAAGGCGTCGCTCATGGGCGCGGAGAAGAACCACTTGTGGCCCACCAGCGCGTAGGGCTGCCCGGGCCCGCGGCCTTCACCCAAGCGGTGCGCCTTGGTGGTGTTGGTGCGCACGTCGGAGCCACCCTGCTTCTCCGTCATGCCCATGCCAATGGTGGCGCCTGACTTCTGCGCGGCGGGGATGAAGCGGCTGTCGTAGGACGCCGAGCGCACGCGCGGCAGCCACTCCATCGCCACCTCCGGCTGGTGGCGCAGCGCGGGCACCGACGCATACGTCATCGTGAGCGGACAGCTCGTCCCCTGGTCCGCCTGGTTGTGCAGATAGAAGAGGGCCATGCGCGCCACGTGGGCGCCGGGCTTGTCCTCGTTGCGCCAGGCGAAACCCGACACGCCGTGGGCCATTCCCAGCTCCATCAGCCGGTGGTACGCGGGATGGAACTCCACCTCGTCTCGGCGGTTGCCATAGCGGTCGAAGGGCCGGAACTTGGGCTTGTTCTCGTTGGCGAGGAACGCCAACTGCTGCATCTCCCCGCCCACCACGGGGCCGTACTTCGCCAGGTCGGCCTCCGCCCAACCGCCGCCCTCGCGGGCCACCACCTCGCGGAGCACGGTGTCCGTCGTCCACGCGTCATACTCGAGCAGCGGAGGCTGATTCGTGACTTCGTGCGTGAGGAAACCGGCGGCAATGGCGTTGCGTTCCGTCATGATGAAGGTCCTCCTGGGGACGATGCCCGGTGCCCCTGAATTACCGTGAACACGCGCGGCAGGCCATCGCAACCCGAGGGGCGGTTGCGGCGTGTCACCGCTTCTTCGCCTGCTCCAGCTCCTCGACCAGCAGCTCCGAAACCTTCCGCACACGCGGTATGTCGAGCGCGGACTTCGCGCAGACCAGGTGCAGCTCGCTGGTGGCATAGGGCCCCAGGTCCAGGTCGAGCGGCACGAGGCTCCGCTCCCGCACGAAGCGGTGCCGCAGGTCGCCCAGCACCATGGCCCCGACGCCCGCCTCGGCCGCGGCCAGCATCACTAGGTAGTTGTCGGCGGTGAACACGGGCGAGAAGCCGGGGATGATGGACTCCAGTTGGGGATTGGGCGGCGTCGCATCGAACGGCGGCGCCCAGGCCACCCACGGAATCTGCTGGAGCGTGGGCCGCTTGGGCAGCTTCGCCTTGAGCGACTTCGCCACGAAGACGGCGTTGCGTATCTGCACGCCATACACGCGCTTCAAGTCCGCGTTCGGCGGACACCGGGCTCGCAGCGCGAGGTCCGCCTCGCCGCGCCCCAGGTCCAGGTACTGAATCCCGGAGAGCACCTCCAACCGCAGCCCCGGATGCTTCTTCGCCACCGCCCCCGAAAAAGGCGCGAGGAAGTCGAAGCACAGGTACGGCGCCGCCGTCACCCGCACAAGGCCGCGAGGCGACGTGTCCGACGACTCCGCCGCGCGGTGCAGCTCTCCGGCCCACTCCGCCATCTTCTTGGCCGGTAGCACCAGCCGCTCGCCCGCCGCCGTCAGCACCGCGCCGTCCACGCCTCGGCGGAACAAGGAGGCGCCCACCGCGTACTCCAGCGCCGCCAGCCGCCGGCTCACCGTGGGCTGACCGATGCGAAGCCGCCGCGCCGCCCCGCTGAAGCTGCCCGTCTCCGCGATGGCGAGGAACAGCCGCGCGTCATCCCAGGAGATATCCATGAATGCATGACCTCATGCCTGAATCGCCATTTTCCATCCATTCTCGCATCGCTACCTTGCGCCTGTCTCGACGTGCAGGAGCCCCAACCATGCGGAACCGTTCCCTTGCCCTCTCGTTCGCCACCGTGCTCGCCACCGCCGCCCTCACGGGCTGCGCCGTCACCTCACATGGCGTGCAGCCCTCCGCGCTCGGCAAGGCGCGCCCTTCGTCGGAGCTGCTACCGATGCTGACGCAACCCGGCCCCGTGGAGCTGGAGACGGTCGTCTCCTGCGACTGGGCCGTGGAGCGCGGCGGCCTCATCAACCTGGACCATCCCACCGCGAAGCGCGCGGGCCTGGAGGACGGGGATGAGCCGGTCCAGGTCTTCTTCCACGCCCTCCGCCACCCGGAGAAAGGCCTCTTCATCGTCGACACCGGCGTGGAGACGGCGCTGCGGGACGCGCCGGAGAAGGCCGCCATGCGCGGGCTCGTCGCCAGCGCCATGAACATGGAGAAGATGACGGTGCACGCACCGCTGGGGGAGTGGCTGGCGAAGCAGCAACAGCCGCTGGCGGGCGTGTTCCTCACGCACCTGCATCTGGACCACATCACCGGCATGGCGGACGTGCCCGCCGGGACACCCGTCTACACCGGACCGGGTGAGGCCTCCGACCGCGCCTTCGTGAATCTCGTCGTCCAGGGCAACAGCGACCGGGCCCTGGCCGGCAAGCCGCCGCTGTCGGAGTGGACCTACGCGCGGGAGGACGCCGGCCTGTTCGACGGCGCGGTGGACATCTTCGGGGACGGCTCCGTATGGGCGCTCTGGCTGCCCGGCCACACGCCCGGCACCACCGCGTACCTGGTGCGCTCCACGAAGGGCCCGGTGCTGCTCGCGGGGGACATCAGCCACACCCGCTGGGGCTGGGAGCACGACGTGGAGCCCGGCTCGTTCAACAACGACGCGGACCGGGCCACGGTGAGCTTCAAGAAGCTGCGCGCGTTCGCCCAGACACACCCCGAGGTCGAGGTGCGCATGGGCCACCAACACTGACGCGCGCGGGCCTCAGTTCCGGGTGTGCTGCCGGAAGAAGCCCCACATGATGGAGGTGCCGTCCGGCCCGGACGGGTCGGCGAAGGGATAGCGCGAATCCCCGCCGGGCCAGGCGTGGTCCATCCCCTGGATTTCGATGTGCCGCGCCACCAGCGAGCCGCCGTAGACGTAGTCCTCCACCGTGTACGCGCGCCCGCCGGGCACACGGGCCCGCGTCACCTGCGTGGCCACCGGACGGATGCTGTCGTTGGCCACGCCGTCATCGCCGTAGTCGCTGGTCTGGAGGAACTGCCGCGTCGCCTGCCGGCCGTTGACGATGTTGACGACGCTGTCCTTCGTCCCGTGCACGACGAGCACCGGCACCGTGTGACGCGGACGGCCCGAGCACTCCCACGCGTCCCGGCCCCGGTCATCCGGGTGGTAGATGCTGCCGAAGAGCATCGCGAAGCCCGTGCCCGAAATCGTGGTGGCCGCCTTGTACATGGCGCCCGCGCCAATCATCCCCGCGGCGAACACGTCCGAGTAGCAGGCCAGCAGCGTGCCCGTGAGCACCGCGCCGGAGCTGACGCCGCCCACGTAGATGCGGCGCGCATCCACCGCGTAGTGCCGCTTCACCTGCTCCACCATGCCCACAACGAGCGCGGGCTCACCGTGGCCTCGCGTCTGGTTGAGCACCAGCATGAAGTTCCAGCACTGCGTGGGGTTCGCGAACGTCGCCTGGTTCGGGTACAGCACCAGGAACTTCTCCGCGTCCGCCTTCTCGTTGAGGCGCGAGAGGCCGGCGAACTGGCTCGGGTTCTGGAAGCAGCCGTGCAGCGCCACCACCAGGGGCAGCGGCGTGTCCGCCTGGTAACCCGTGGGCACCCAGAGCTGGAAGCCCCGGGTCCCTTCGATGCCATGGACCCAGGTGCCGGCGCGCGCGGGGGCCGCGGCGGTGAGCGTGAGGACGGCGAGCAGCAACAACCCCGTGCGCGAGCACGTGACAGCGTTCCGCTTCATTGGCTGACTCCTTCGGGGTGGGGGACCGCGCTCAGCCCGGCTGCCGCGCATCCGCCGCGGCGTCCTCGACTCCGGCCAGGAAGGCCTCCACTGCGTCGGCGACCTTGTCGGGCTGGTCATGCGGTGACGCATGGCCGGAATCACTCAACACCTGGAGCCGCGCGTTCGGCAGCAGGTCCACATAGGCCTGCTTCGTGGACACGGGCGTGTAGTCCCTGTCGGACGCGAGCACCAGCACCGGGCAGGTGATGCCGCCCAGGTGCCGCATGACGCTCCACCCCACCAACCCCTTCGTCGCGCGCAGGTACGCGTCCGGGTCGTTGGCGCTGAATATCTCCAGCGCGCGCTGACGAAGCGCTTCCTGTTCGGGCTTGGGGAAGAGCTTGGGCGCCAGGACCTTCGCCAGCACCGAGGGCCCCAGCAGCTTCAGCAGCGTCAGACGCAGCCCGAACTCGAACTTGCGGCGCAGCGTGCGCGCCACCAGCTCCGGCCCGCTGTTGACGATGACCAGGCTGCGCACCAGCTCCGGCCGGTCCACCGCGAGCTGGAACCCCATCATCCCGCCCATGGACAGGCCCACCACGTGGACGCCGGTGAGCCCCAGCGCGTCACACAGCCCGGCGATGTCCCGGGCGAAGCGCGGCACGCCATAGGCGCCCGGTGGCTTTCCGCTGCGGCCATGCCCCCGCGCATCAGGAACGATGACGCGATGGCGGCCCGTCAGTCTGGGTGCCACGGACTCCCAGTCCCGGCCAGAGGAGCCAAGCCCGTGAAGAAACAGCACGGGGGTGCCCTCACCCGACTCCTCGAAGTAGAGGGAGAGCTCCTCGAGCTGGAGCAACGGCATGTTCGGACCCCAGATTCAGGTAGGAAGCGTGTCGAACCGCAGGTCCGAAGCTACATGAACGAACGTTCGTTTTTCAAGAGTACCCCATGAGCACCTCCCCCCGCTCTCGCCTGCGCGCCACGGCCGCCCGCCTCCCCCCCACCGCGGCGGCGCCCCCCGAAGGCACACGCCGACGCATCCTGGAGACGGCCCTGCAGCTCTTCGCGAGCCGCGGCTATCACGACACGTCCATTCGGGACCTGGCGTCAGCCCTGGAGCTGCGGCCCAGCGCGCTGTACGCCCACTTCGCGGCCAAGGACCACGTCCTCGCGGAGCTGGTGCGCATTGGCCACGCGGCCCACTTCGAGGCGCTGGAGACCGCGTTCCAGGGCGCGAAGCCCACGCCGGCGGACCAGGTGCGCGCGCTGGTTCACGCGCACACGCGCGTCCACGCGGAGCATCCGCAGCTCGCGCTGGTGGTGAACGAGGAGTTCTACGCGCTGAGCCTGGAGCTGGCGGCGCCCGCGCAAGCGCTGCGGGACAAGGCCAACGCCATGTTGCTGGACGCCATCCAGCGCGGCATGGCCCAGGGACAGTTCTCCCCGCTCCATTCCCAAATCACCGCCGCGGCGATTGTGGGGATGGGCTCGCGCATCCCCCACTGGTTCGAACCCGGCGGCCCCATCGCGGTGGAGACCCTGGCGAAGACCCACGCCGAGCTGGCGCTGCGGATGCTGGGAAGTGTCTCCGGCGCGTGAGGCCGGGCGACTAACTGCGTATCGGCCTGCGGCCCGACGCCACCTGGAACGCGTACACCCCCAACGCGGCGATACCCAAGAGGAGGACGCCGCGCGCGCGACACGGCCGGTTGCCGACCGTTGAATTTTCCCAACACGCTCGCGTCAGCAGGCGCATCCACCGCAACGGCGGATGCCTTTCTCCATGTGGAACCCGCATACATGACCACTCCCCGCACGCTCTGGAAGCTCACGACCCTCTCCCTCATGTTGTCCGCTCCCGCCTTCGCTGCGGACTGGCGCGATGACGGCAACGTCGGGCGCAAGAATTTCAAGAGCGCCGACGATGTCGAACAGGCCCAGGAGGACCGGGGCTTCGCGCTGGGACTGCGTGCGGGCTACGGCGTCCCACTGGGGCACGCCGCGGGCTCCGAGCTCGGCGAAACCCCCAAGATGAGCGAGGCGTTCAAGAGCGCCATCCCCTTGCAGGTGGAGGCGGGATACTTCTTCAACTCGAATGTCTACCTGGGGGCCTACTTTCAGTACGCGCCCGTGCTGATCGCCGAGGACTGCGACCCGGAAGTCAGTTGCTCCGCCAACCAGATGCGCTTCGGCATCAACGCGTCCTACCACTTCCGGGCGGGAGAGAAGCTCATGCCCTGGATGGGCCTGGGCATCGGCTACGAGATGCTCAACTTGAATGTGACCTCGAGCGAGGACGGCGTGGAGGGCACCGTTGGCACGGGCGTCCGCGGCATCGAGTTCGCCGCCCTCCAGGCCGGCGCCGACTATCGCATCACTGATACGTTCTCCATCGGGCCCTACCTGTCGCTGGCGGCCGGCGTCTACCAGTCGTCGACCACCAGCATTGAGATGAAGAACGTGCCCATCATTGGTGATGTCTCCGAGTCGGAGTCGGAGAGCATCGACAACAAGACGGTCCACGCCTGGCTGTCCGGCGGCGTGCGGATGCAGTTCCGCTTCTAGGTCGCGCCCACCTCAGTCCAGCAGGTGAGGGTTGCGCAGGATGAGCAACCCCGCCTGCACGGTGGCGGCGTAGTCGTTGAGATGCCCGGCGTCGACGAGCACCGTGGCATCCCGGCTTCCGCCCGCAGCAAGCGCCGCATCCACCTTCTTCGCCCCCTGGTTGTACGCGGCGAGCGCCAGCCGCCAGTCGCCGTAGCGCGCGTGCAGATCCGACAGCAGCAAGGCGGCGGCCTCGGTTTCACGCGCCACGTCCAGCCGCTCGTCCCGCGCGTCGCTCACCTCCAGCCCGTAGCGCCGCGCCGTCTCCGGGATGAACATCCACACGCCCGCGCCACGCATGCCCGGCGCCAGCGAGGGCCGGCCATCCGTCTCCGGCATGTTCGTCGCCGCGGATTCGACGACGGCCACGGCCAGCAGTCCCTCGGGCAAGCCCCGAGCGCGCAACGGCGCGGAGAGCAGCTCCCGCTGCGTCTTCAGGTTGGCCAGTGCGCGCTTCATGAACGCGCGCCCCTTCTCCGAACCGGTGAGCGTGTTGAGCCGCGCCAACACATGCGCGTCCACCACCACCGGCAAATCTCCCTCCGGCTGGCTGGACCGGGCGAGCGCCTGCGCCTCCGCGAGCGTCACCGCGCGGCCCTGCGCCACGCCTTGTGACAGCGCCGCGAGCGGCACCAGGACGAGACACAGCGCGGCCAGGAGCGAGGAAACACCCTGGGCACGGGCGGGACGAGGCTGGAAGAGCATCTGGATTCTCCGGGTGGTGGGGTGGGACATGCCGGTGACACCGGCGGGAAGGGGGGACTCGGGCCGCACCGACAAGGCCGCCTGGAGCAGGCACCGCGCGTAGGCCTGCGCCTGGGCCCGGCCAGTGGCCACCAGCGCTTCGTCACACGCCAGCTCCTGGAGCGAGGCCATCCACCGGGACAGGGCATATGCGCCCGGATGCCAGAAGAAGGCGCCCGTGAGGACCAGCCGCGCGAAGGCCCGGTGCGTGTCGCGCTGACGGTGGTGCTGAAGCTCGTGGAGCACCGTCAGCCGGAACGCCTCCGCGTCCTCCAGCAGCGCGGACGGAACCACCACCCACGCGGAGGGCTGACGCCCGGCGCGAGGAAACCACGCGGAGAAGGCCGGCATGCCCGCCTCGCCCAGCACCACGGCGACACGCCCCACGCCGCGCACGCGGGGCAGCGACTCCAACTGACGCAGCAGGCGCGCATGACGCACCAGCGCCCGTGTGATGAAGGCGCCTCCTCCCACCAAGAGCGCCAGCGCCGCCGCGGGCAGCACGGGCGGCAGCGCGGGCGCGGACTCCCGAGCCCGCGCAGGCTCCGCCACCGGACGCGGCTCCCACAGGGGCGCGGGCAGCCGTCCCGCGTGGCGCGCCACGGAACGCTCGAAGGTGAAGCGGGGCCCGGTGGGCACCAGCGCGTGCACGGCCGCGGCCAACAACGGCAGCACCAGCGTGAGCAGCAACACGCCACGCGCCACCTTCAAGGACTGCCGCGCCGACAAGGGACGGCCCAGCCGCGACAGCAGCGTCAGCGCCAGCCAGGCCAGCGGCGGCGCCACGGCGAGCAACAGCGCCTGCGTCAGATAGAGCGACGCGAGCTCGCGCAGCACGGCGCTCACGGCTTGCGCCCCTTCGCGTCGAGCAGCTTGCGGAGCTGGTCCACGTCCGAGGCGGACAGGGGCACCGCCTCCACCAGCCGCGCCACCAGCGCGGAGGGCGTGCCGTCGAACACCGTCTCCACCAGGTGGCGCACGCTCTGCGCCTCATAGGCGTCGCGCGGCAACACCGCCGAGTACAGGTGGCCACGGCCCTGCTTGCGGCTGTGCACCACGCCCTTCTGCTCCAGGATGCGCAGCACCGTGGAGACGGACGTGTACGCCAGCGCGCGCTCCGGCGGCAGCGC
Organism: Myxococcus sp. AB036A; assembly: GCF_006547355.1. NCBI lineage: Bacteria > Pseudomonadati > Myxococcota > Myxococcia > Myxococcales > Myxococcaceae > Myxococcus > Myxococcus sp. AB036A. The sequence continues at coordinate 15,652 of NZ_VHLC01000130.1, forward strand.
GGCGAGCACGTCCGCCACACTCACCTCACCGAGGCGCCAGACGATGTGCATCAACTCCAGCTCCACCGGCGTCAACGGCCGTGGAACCACTTCGGGCTCAGGCTTGCGAGTCACGAGCGAACCTCCGTGACGCGCAAGCTACTAAGAGCTTAGTTCAAATCCAACTAACAACTTAGTTCTAAGCCACTCAACGCATGAGACATGAGTCTTCAAAGACCCATCAATTCGATATATCAGCATTCCCGGCAGAGTTTGACAATTACGTAAATTGTTGTGTTACTGACTTTTCAGGCTGGACTTACTTATCCTGCCTGGCTGGACAAATCCCACAACACGACAAGAAGGTCCCCCATATGTCTCGTACTTCTCCCCACGTCCCTCTCGCAGGGGCGCTGGCGGCGCTTTGCATTGCGAGCCCCGCAGCCGCCTACAACTACCCGTCTTACGAGCAGCTGCCCGAGCACCAGGAGGTCGCCTACCTCCCCCTGGACGACGGCAACTACTACGGGGCCGACCCCTACGTGCTTCCGCAGATCCACGCGGAGGTGAACTACGAGTCGACCAGCAACTGCGTGGGCATCTGCTCGTCCGGCATGGAGTACGGCGACCCGGACATCATCGTCTTCGACTACGAAGGTGAAACGCCGGATGCGGCCACCCCCACGGAAGGCCCGGGTGGCCAGGTGGACCCGTCCACGGCCAACACCGGTGGCCAGCCCTTCAGCAAGACGTTCCACAAGAGCGAGGGCTTCGGAAACAACACCTTCGGCGCGGGCTACGTCATCGATGTCTCGCTGAATGGAATCCCCGCCACGTCCAGCGCGGGCGCGAAGCTCGACGCCGTGGCCGAAGGGAAGATCTGGGCCAAGGCGTTCAGCTCGAACCAGCGCGAGGTGGTCCGCGCCCGGGCCGCCGGCTCGGCGCAGCAGAACGCCTTCGCGAACGCCAAGGTCAACGTGTACGTGCTGGGCTCGCAGGTCTACTCCAAGGACCTGACCTCCGGCACACTGGTCGATGAGCCCCTGTTCAACCGGACCTTCTTCTCCGCATCGAAGACCTTCACCATCCTCTTCATCCCCGTGACAGTCACCGCGTCGCTCAACGGCACCGCGGGCATCAAGGTGGACGGCTCCGTCAACACCACCGTGGTGAAGCTGATCGCCACGCCCAAGGGCAGCATCTACGCCTCGGCCAGCGCGGCCGTGAATGTCTGGGTGGCGAGCATCGGCGTGGAGGGCAACCTGACCCTCATCAACGTGAGCCTGCCGACCACCGGCCAGCTGGTCTCCACCAGCTGCAGCACGCTGGACTGGAACCTCAAGTCGGACTTCAACCTCAACACGCTGTCGGGCAACCTGAAGGCCTTCGTCAAGGTCAAGCTGCTCTTCATCAAGAAGAAGGCCTCGCTGACCATCGCCAAGTGGAGCGGCTCGACGAAGAACTGGACCCTCGTCAACACCACCAGCACGGTGCCCCTCTCCTTCACCTGCTCGAACGGCACGCCGGTCGGCGGCACGGGCACGCTCATCGCCGGCACGGGCGGTGGCAGCACTGGCGGCGGTGACACGGGCGGCGGCGGCGGCGGTGACTGGGGTGGTGGTGGCGGCGGTGACTGGGGCGGCGGTACCTGCGGCGATACGACCTCGCCCGTCCACCCGTTCGAGCAGCCGCGCGAGTACGAGCAGGTCCCCTGCATGCTGTGATGCCGTGAGCCAGGCCGTTTCGCGGTTCCTGGCGTGGCGGCGCCCTCGTGCGCGCCGCCACGCCCCTTCCTCTCCAAGTTCCTGCCGTCCCGAGGTTTCGCCGTGAATGACCGACGCTGGCTCCTGGCCGCTCCCCTCCTGGTGCTGGGCCTTGGACTTGGGGTCCACCGCTTCCTCCTCTCGGATGACGCCCCGCCCACCGAGTCCGCGCCCGCGCCCACCGCGCGCGCTCCGCAAGCCGCGGCCCCTTCGCCCGACGCCGAACGGCCCCCGTCCGCGGCGCACGCCCAACGCGCCTGGGTTCCCGGCACGCAGTTCGTGTACGGCCTGGACGCGAAGCAGCAACTGTCCTTCACCCAGCAGGGCGCACGCGCGGGTGAAACCCTGACCATCACCTTCCAGGGCGAGTTCACCATGGCCCTGGTCGGCGGACAGGGCGACCGGCTGGATACTCAGGTGCAGGTCCGCACCGCCCGCTTCGACTTCCAGTCCGACGGGCGCGACGCGCTCGACGCGCAGGCCCGGCAGCGCGTGCTCGGTCACCTCCAGCAGCCGTTCTACGTGACGTACACCCGACAGGGCGCCGCGCTGCTCACACACTTCGAGCGGGAGGTGGACCCACTCACGCAAAACCTGCTGCGCTCGCTGGTGGCCTCCACCCAATTCGTCAAACCGCTCACGACCCAGACGGCCTGGGAGGCGCAGGAACTCGACGTCACCGGCCAGTACGTGGCCAACTACCAACCGGCCCCGGGCGAGCGCCAATATGAGCGGCGCAAGGTGCGCTACCTGCGAATGTCCTCTCCGCAAGGCCTGCGCCCGCTGGCGGCCGGGACGCACATCACCGTGGACGCCACCACCCACTTCGGCCTGGGCGAGGAAGGCTGGCCCGAAACGGTCCACAGCCGCGAACACGTGGCGGTGGAGGCGGGCCCGGACATGCCCACGGCGCTGGCGGACTCGGAGGTGCGACTCACCCGAAGCACGGTGCGGCGCGTGCCGGCGCTCATCGGCTCGCTGGAGCTGCGACGGCAACACCTGGGCACCTCCACCCTGGCGACGCAGGTGTACGCCGCCCAGGACCCCAAGGCCGACCTGCGGCGCCTGGTGGCGGGCGCGAAGCTGACGGACCTGGTCGGGGCACTGCGCGCGCTGCCTCCGGGGACCGCGAGCAGCGGCGAGGAGACGTCCCAGCTGATGAACCGCCTGCGTGCCCTCTTCACGCTGGAGCCGGACAAGGCCCGCGGCGTGCCGGAGATGCTCCGAGGCGAGAAGGACCGCAACGTCTACAGCAGCGTCATCGGCTCGCTGTCAGCGGCCAGCACGCCAGACGCAGTGAATGCCCTGGCTCAGGTGATGGCGGATGGCCAGCAGGCCACGCCCACGCGCGTGGACGCCGCCGCCGGCCTGGGCATGGCGCCACAGCCCACGCAGGAAGGCATCGCCGCGTTGAGGGAGCTGGCGCAGAGCCCCGACGAGGACCTGCGCAGCACCGCCACGCTCGCGCTGGGCAACGCCGCGCGCAACCTGAACGAACAGAGCCCAGCCGAGGCGGCGCAACTGCTGCACGAGCTCGGCCAGTCGGTGGCCACCGCGCCCACGCCCGAGGCCCGCGCGCTGCGGCTGCGCGCCCTGGGGAACACCGCCAGCCCGGAGGTGCTCGCCATCATCCAGGACGCGCTGAGGGACACCTCGCCCCTGGTCCGGGAGGCCGCCATCGAAGCGCTGCGCCTCATCCCCGGCGCCGCCGCGGACCAGCTCCTGGCCATGCGCATGCTGGAGGACCCGGCGCCCCAGGTGCGGCGCGCCGCCATCTTCGCCAGCAGCTTCCGCCCGCTGCCCGGCTTCCTGCCCTTCCTGGAGCGCACCCTGCGCACGGACGCGGTGGACGCGGTCCGCAATGACGTGGTGCGCCTGCTGGGTGAACATCTCCCGCAACTACCAGGCGCCGTGGACCTGCTGGCGTGGGCCAGCCAGAACGACCCGAACAGCGACATCCGTCACACTGCGCTCGCCTACCTCGCGCCGCGTGCGCCCGCCCCACAGCAGGCCCCCTGAAGCAGGCCGGCCAGGCTACACCCCGAGCGCCTCCCGCAGCTCCGGCAGGCGCCGCGACCGCACCGCGCCGTAGACGAACCGGTCTGGACGCAGCACCACCACGTCCGCGGCGTGCTTGGAGAACCAGTCCGCCAGCTTTCCGGTGACGTCCACCACCGCGGGTGCATCCTCGGGGGCCTCGTCCACCGCCTCCGCCGGAGGATGGAACGTCATCATGCGGCCCCCCAGCGACTCGGCCAGCTCGCGCGCCGCCTCCAGCTCCGCCGACGGCGCGTTGCCCCGGCACAGCACCGTGAAGTCATTGCCCAGGGTGTCGTCCAGCAGGACCTCCTCACCCGACGGCAGCTTCACGCGCGGCTGGATGAAGTACTCGCCCTTGTCGCCGAAGTAGTAGCCGCTCGCGTGCGCCGGGGCCTCCTTGAACTCGAAGCCCTCGATGAACTTGCGCACCCGGGGGATGCGCTGAAGGGTGCGCATCAGCGCGTCACGCGCGGAGGCCACCAGGGGGTTGCGCGCCAGGAACAGGTGCCCCACCCGCACACACAGCTTCTGCACCGCCTCCACGTGCGGCCGGCGCTCCTGCTCATAGGTGTCCAGCAGCGACGCGGAGGACTGCCCGTGCAGCACCCGCTTCAGCTTCCACGCCAGGTTGGACGCATCCCGCATCCCCGACACCAGGCCCTGGCCCATGAAGGGCGGCATGGTGTGCGCCGCGTCGCCCAGCAGGAAGACGTTGCCCTGGCGCCAACGCGCCGCGTTGAGGCAGTGGAACGTGTAGACCGAGGCACGCTCGATGCGCACGCGCTTGGGGTCCACGTACGGCGCGATGAGTTCGGAGATGGTCTCCGACTTCTCCAGGTGCTCGCGCGTCTCGCCGGGCATCATCATGAACTCCCAGCGAATCTGGTTCACCGCGCCGGTGGCCACGAAGGCCGGACGCTTCGGGTCGCACACGAAGCGGCAGATTTCCGGCACCTCCCCTTCCACCACGGTGCCGGACACCGCCAGCCAGGGCTCGCCATAGGCCCGTCCCGACATCGAGATGCCCAGCGCCTTGCGCACGGTGCTGCGCGCGCCGTCACACGCCAGCAGGTACTTCGCGCGGATGGTGCGCTGCTCGCCCGTGACCGAGTCGTGGTAGCGCACCGTCACCCCGTCGGAGTCCTGCACCACGGCCTCCACGCTCACGCCCTTGCGCAGCTCCACGTGCTCGAAGCGGTTGAGCCCGTCGCGCAGCGCGCCCTCCAGCAGCGGCTGGTGGAAGAACCACAGCGGCGTGTGGCCGAAGCCGAAGTCCGTCTCGCCGGTGTGAATCTCCGCGAAGCGCTTGCCCGTGCCGCCCACGTACTCCGCGAAGCGGCTTTCCCGCATGTCGCTTTGCAATAAATCCAACAGTCCGGTGGACTGGTAGATGCGCAGGCCCTCGTCGTCGCACGAAAAGGCCCGGGGCTCGCCGTGCGGCGCCACGTCCCGCTCCAGCAGCAAGGTGCGCACACCCATGAGACCCAGCAGGTTGCCCGTCAACGCTCCCACCGGACCACATCCGCTGATGATGACGTCCACCTGCGCGTCCGTCTGCTGACTGTCACAACCCATGGATGCCTCCCGGGGCAATGTCTGGCATTTTTAATAACGAATCAGGTGTGACCACGGTGTGACGGGTCCGGAAGCCTGGATCAGCATCCGCTCAGAGCGGCGAGCTGCCGTGTGACGGAAAAACCACACGCAAAAATTGTCACTGCTGGGGCAATCCCTACCCGTTACGGAGGTTATCGGCGGACGTGTTACCTTAGAGCCCCGCCCATGCGAGGAATCCCGGAGGACATGGCAGCCGACGGCCTGGTAAATACACAACGCTTTCACCTGGAACTCTTGGGCGAAGCCCGGCTCCGGGTCGGCGACACACGCATCCCGCTGGAGAGGCGGACCGCGGCGGTGCTCGCATGGTTGGCATTGGAAGGCCCTCACCCGAAGTACCGTCTGGCCGGCCTCCTGTGGGCGGAGTCCGGGGAGGCGACCGCGCGCAACAACATGCGACAGCTGCTGCGCCGGCTGCGGCTCGCCTGCGGCGCGGAGCTGGTCCAGGGCACCGATGTCCTCTCGCTGTGTGAGGGTGTTGTCTCGGACGCCGCCGAACTCCAGGCCCACGTGCTCGAGGGGCGATACGCAGAAGCCCTCGCACTGGAAGGCGTTCTCCTGGGTGTCCTGGAATACGAAGATTGCTCAGAATTCCAAACATGGTTGGAAGGCGCGCGTGAGCGGTTGGACAAGCTTCGCCGCCGGGCCGCCGTGGCGGAGTCGGAGTCGCGGGAGAAGCGGGGGGACCTGACGGGTGCACTCGCGCTCGCGGAGCAGCTCCTCAGCATGGACCCGTACTCGGAAGAAGCGTGGCGCCGGCTGATGCGGCTGCACTACGTGGCGGGCGACCGCATGGCCGCGCTCAACGCCTTCGAGCGGTGCCGCCGCCTGCTGCGTGAGGAGCTGGACACCACGCCGCTGCCGCAGACGGTGGCCCTGGCGCGCGAAATCGAGCGGGGCCCGCCCGCCCCCAGGCAGGTG
>NZ_VHLC01000131.1:0-21927 GCF_006547355.1 Myxococcus sp. AB036A
GGGCGGCACGCGCGGGCCCGGCCACGGCGACGCCCCGCGAGCGAAGCTGGTACAGCGCCTTCTTCGCGGCCTTGGCCAGGGGCTTCACCGACGAGGACGCCAGGGCCTCCGGCAGGACGGTGTGCCCGTCCGACACGGCGGCCTCGAGCACGGCCAGGGCCAGGGGCTCCGGAAGGGCCTCCACGCGGGCGAGGGCGGCCTGGGACACGTCGCGCGCCAGAGCGCGGGCGGACTCCACCGCTTCGGCGGGAAAGGCGGGCAGCGGCGCGCCGGAGCGCAAGGCGTCCAGCAGGGAGCGAGGGTCCGAAGAGGAGGAACTCATACCGGACCTTCTACTGCACGGCGCCCGCCCCGGGGCATGCCCCGCGCGGGGATTGCGCCCACCAGGTCACAGTGCCGCGAGCGGCGGAGGACTCAGCGCCGGCGCACCAGCGCGCTCTTGCCCGGCTCCGCCACCACGGCCACTTCGGATTGGAGCCGCGGACCGAACACTCGCGACGGCGACGCGCCGCGGACGAGGAAGTGGTCGTACCAGACGCCCTGCCGCTCGTAGTCCATCTGCTGCGGCCGCCACTCGGAGGGGAAGGTGGGGGGCTCCTCGCCGGTGTAGCGCAGCGGGGAGTGCGGCGTGGACGCGAAGGTGAAGTTGGGCACGCCACCGCGCGCCCGGGCCAGCACCGCCGCGCTGTGGATGAAGACGGGCTGTCGCACCACCCGGGAGCCGGGGTCGAACATCAACCCCATGACACGGGGGCGCGGGGCGGTGGCGGCCACCAGCGGCCCCCATTCGGCCTGCGCCTCCCGGGAGAAGGCGCGGTAGCCGCGCGCCATGACGAAAGCCAGCACCACTGCGCACGCCAGGGCGGCGACGCGCAGGGGCCTCCGCCACGCGGGGATGGCCGCCGGGACGGTGGCCACCAGGAGCGCGGCGGCCAGGTGCGCGTAGCGCGTGTTGAGGTAGTAGACGTAGCCGCGGATGTCGAAGGGCAGCAGAAAGTAGAGCGCCAGGGCCAGCAGGCCCAGCCCCATCAGCCGCGAGCGCGCCACCAGGCCCTGGGTGGCGGAGCGCTCCGGCCGCAGCAGCCCCGCGACCCAGCCCGCCACCGCCACCGCGCCCACGGCGTACAGGGCCCACCGGTCCGAGCCATCCCGGAAGGTGTTGGCGAGCACCTGGAAGAGCTCGGCGCGGTTCTGCTCGAAGCCCTTCCACGCCAGGTTCTGTGGAGAGAACGTGGGCCCCCACGCCTTCCATGGCACTCCGGGCTGGATGTCCGCGGGCTCGCCGAAGCGAAGCACCACCCAGCCGAGGAACAGCGCGACGCCGGGCACCACCCCCAGCAGCGCGGGCACGCGAGGCCGCAGCCGCGCGGCGAGCCCCCGGGCCTGTGCGTCCTCGGGCACCGGCGTGGTGAGCAGCAGCAAGGGCAGTCCGAAGGCGAGGAACCCGAAGGCCTGCACGTGGAAGAGGAGCACCGCCACCAGGCACACCGCCAACCCGATGCCCCACGTCCGGCGGCGGGGCGTGTCCTCCAGCGTCCGCACGAAGAGGCCGCAGCACAGCAGCGTCAGCGGCAGCGCGGCGCAGTAGTTGATGAAGCCCCAGTTGAAGCTGTCGCCGTAGGCGAAGGGCAGCGCCAGCAGGGCAGGCCAGGTGGGCCGGCCCAGGCTGCGCAGCAGGAATCCGAGGCTGAGCGGCAGTCCCACCACGTAGGCGGAGAGGAAGACGCGGTTGGCCATCTCCAGCGGCAGCAGCCAGTTGAGACCGCTGACCAGGTAGTAGTAGCCCAGGTACGGCGTCAGCGCGTGACGCGCGGCGAACAGCTGCGGGTACAGCGTGGTGGGGTCATCCAGCCGGTGCAGGACGGAGATGAGGTACAGGTGCTGGGGCAGGTCCACCAGGGGCAGGTGGCGCGACACCCACAGGGGGAGCACCCCCAGGACGAGCGCGGCGGCATGGACGAGGCGGGAGTGTCGGGGCGTCACGGACGTCGCGGACTGTACGCGGCGCCTCCCTGCACGGCGAGCCGTCCTTGCAACCCGGCCAGCGCCTGTTTTCCAGGTAGACAAAGGTATGGCTGTCGGCCTTGGCAGTCGGGGAGGGCTGCGGTATAGGCGCCGTTTGAGCAGGGGCGCCTGGAGTGCCCCGAGGAGAGCAACATGACGCGCATCGGAATGTGGGTGGCCGGAGGGCTGATGGCGAGCGGCCTGCTCCTGGCACCGGGCGCGGCGGAGGCCTGCGAGGCCCACCGGCGTCCGGCCCCGGAAGCGAAGGCCGCGGAGGCCACGCCGAAGGCTGTCGAGCCCTCCACCAGTGGCGTGGAGCGCCCGTTGGATGTGCTGGACTCGCTCATGGCCGCCAAGTGCCAGTGCGGCAGCAAGGCGGACTGCACGTGCAAGAAGGGCTCGTGCGACTGCAGCAAGTGCAAGAAGCCCAAGCGCCAGGTGATGGACGCGCTGCGCGGCCAGCCCGCGAACCTGCAGCTTGACGAGGCGCGCTACGACGCGTCCGCGGGCATCTTCATCTAGGCGTCTGGGCGGAGCCTTTCTCCGCCTTCACCACCAGCAGCGACGGCAGGGACACGCGCTCGAAGCGCACGAAGCCCGCCGCCGCGGCCTCCCGGCGCAATTCGGCCTCCCCGCGTGGATGCAGGCCCACGCCGCGGTGGAGCAGCGCCCGAGGCGCTCCCGGCGAAGCGTAGGTACTGGCCACCCAGCGGCCTCCGGGCCGCAGCACGCGGTGGACCTCCATCATCATCCGGGGCAGGTCCGCGACGAAGGGCAGCGCGTCACTCATCAACACCGCGCCCAGCACACCGTCGTGGAAGGGGAGGTAGGGGGCTTCGGCGCGCAGGAAGTCCACGGCGACGCCTGCCTCGCGCACCTGGGCCACACCCTCTTCCAGCATGGCGCGGGACACGTCGAGCGCGGCCACGGGCGGCGCGTCGGGCTCATGGGCCAGCCGCCGCGCGAGCAGCCCCGTGCCGCAGCCCACGTCCAACACGGTGCCTTCGGGTTTGCCCAGGAGGCTGCGGTAGAGGACGAACTCGCTGTCGCCATCCAGCGGCTGGCGGGTGAGGGCGCGCTGGAGCACGGGGCGCATGTAGCGCTCATAGGAGCGCGCCACCCAGCGCTGCTCCATGCCACGTTGCAGCGGGCCGGACGCGGCGGGGTCCACCACCAGGTCGGCGACGCCCTCGGCCACCGGGTGGCTGGCGCCGCACGCCTGGCAGCGCAGCGGGCCGAAGAAGAGCACCGGGGCGTCTACCTCCGGCTGGAGGGCGCCACGCCGGCACCGGGGACATCGCAGGAGAGGAACGAGCGCGCGCCGCATGGGGCCGGCAAGGCTACCGTCCCCCGTGCGGCGCGAGAACCCGTTTTCCGCCGGCCGCCGTCAGGCCGAGGGCGGCGGGCGTGGCACGCGCTTGTCCTCGGCCACCAGCACCGGCCAGCCGCGGGCCATGGCCTCGCGGAAGAAGGCGGCCAGCTCCTTGCGGCTGTGATTCACCGCGCCCAGGAACGGGTCGATGAGGGACTCCTCACCCAGGCTGCGCGTGGCCGCCAGCTCCACCGGCGTGCCGCAGCGCTCGCAGCGGATGGACACCTGGCGCACCAGGGCCACCGGCACCGCGTACCGGGCGCCGCAATCTCCGCACTTCCACACCAGGGCGCGCTCACCCGCCTCGCGACGCGCCAGGTTCTCCAACTCGTCCGCCAGCCGCAGCAGCGCCGGGAGGTCCTGGGGAGGATGCGCGAAGATGGCGGACGGGCCGAAGCCCGTCTCGGGCGCGCCCAGCGACGGAGGGCGGTCCCCCTGTAGCAGGGTGCGCAGCCTGTCCTTGGCTCGCATGTCTCGGAATTCAGCGCCGGTGAGCGCGCGCTCCACCGCCTCATGGACCGGAGGCAGCTCCGGCTCGAGGCGCTCATCGTCCGGCAACGTCTGGGGGAAGTTCACCAGTCGGTGCGCGGGGACTGCGAGGAATCGGAAGGCCACGGTGGCTCCATCGCATTGTGCTTCGCGGGGTGCAAGACGCGAGTTGGCAAATGTCCGCTGCTGCCGTTCATCCGCAGACTACTGAGACCAGTCCAGCATGCGTTGCAGCGGCGCGCGAGCACCCTCGCGCAGGTCTTCGGGCATGGTCAGCTCGGGCGTGCGCTCCTTCATGCACCGCCAGAGTTTCTCCAGCGTGTTCAGCCGCATGTACGGGCACTCATTGCACGCGCAGCCGTTGTCCGGCGGCGCGGGAATGAACGTCTTGTTCGGCGCGGCCCGCTTCATCTGGTGGATGATGCCCGCCTCCGTCACCACGATGAACTGCTGCTTCGGACTACGCACCGCGTAATCCAGAATCGCCTTGGTGGAGCCGATGAAGTCCGCGTGGCGCAGCACCGCCTGTTCACACTCGGGGTGGGCCACCACTTCCGCTTCCGGGTGCTCCACCTTCAGCTGTACCAGTTTCTTCTCGCTGAAGATTTCGTGGACGATGCAGCTGCCCGGCCACAGCACCATGTCGCGGCCCGTCTGTTTCATCACGTAGCGGCCCAGGTGCTGGTCCGGCGCGAAGAGAATCTGCCGGTCCTTCGGCACCTGGTTCACGATTTTCACCGCGTTGGACGACGTGCAGATGACGTCACTCATGGCCTTCACCGCGGCGGAGCTGTTGACGTAGCTCACCACGAAGGCGTTCGGGTGTTTGTCCTTGAACGCCTTGAAGGCTCCCGGCGGGCACCGGTCCGACAGCGAACAGCCGGCCTTGAGGTCCGGCAGCAGCACCTGCCGGGACGGATTGAGAATCTTCGCCGTCTCCGCCATGAAATGGACGCCGCAGAAGACGATGACGTCTGCCTTCGTGTTCGCCGCGGCTTGCGCCAGCGCGAGGCTGTCTCCCACGAAGTCCGCGAGGTCCTGAACTTCGCTCTCCTGGTAATAGTGCGCCAGGATGACTGCGTTCATGGAACGCTTGAACTCCTGGATTTCCTTCGCGTAGTCGACTTCGGCGCGCATGGCACCTCCCGAGTCCCACCTTTAACCGGGACTTGAAGTGCCGGCCAGGGTGCGGTTTGCCCCACTTCGCTGATGCCCGGGTGGCCGCGAATCAGGCGGGCGGCCCTTTTCCAACATCCGCCCTGTCCTCATGCTGGGGCACTCCCTTCCCCATGAGGTCCGGTAAGATGGCGAGCCGGGCCGGACGCCGCGCATGCGGTTCGGCCATTGCATCTGGGAACTTCGAACCACGGGGGGGAATGTGAGGGGTCGCCGTCGGAAGCTCCGGCGGGGCGGTGGAGGCTGGCGGTCACATTCCGACCCGTGAAGTGGTTCATCCGGGGCAGGCGGCTCTGACCCGGTGGAGGAGGACATATGACCGTGACGACGCGCGCAGTGCTGGTCGTGCATCCGGAGGCGGAGCGTCGTGGACGGCTCCGCGCCTTGCTGGATGGCTACGAAGTGCTCGAGGCCTCCAACCGGCAGGAGGCGGTCGAATTCCTCACGAAAACCGCTCCCGCGCTGGTGTTGACGCATCCGGACATTTTTCCCCGGTTGTTGAAGGATCTGGAGCGCTACACCCCGCGCTCCATCCGCGCGGTGCTCTGCCCCAGGGACAATGCGCAGGCCCACCACAGCCTGGTGGACGTGGCCGCCGCGGGGCACATGTTCTTCACGCTGGAGGATGACCCCAGCCCGGCGCTGCGCCGCGCCGTCCAGGAATTGCTGGAGCTGCGCGAGTCCGAGCGCCGCGAGCCGCACGGCGTCCTGGAGGCCTGCTTCACGGCGGATGGCACGACGTTCCGCGCGCGGCTTCTCGACGTGGCGACGGGAGGACTGGGCCTGCGCCTGGAGTCCAGCGTGCGCATCGAGCGGCTCACGCCGGGCACGGAGCTGGAAGGGCTCCAGGTGCTGCGCGGCGACACGTTGGTACTGCGCGCCGGCCATGCCACGGTGCGCATGGTGCGCCCGCTGCGCGCGCACGAAGGCCAGGGCTTCCACCTGGGCGTGTCGCTGGAGCGCCCCGTGGAGCACGCGCGCTCTTCCGCCGCGCCGCTGCTCAACGACTCGGTGCGCATCCGCGGCCTGCTGCGCCGCGCCGTGCGCGCGGGGGTGGGCTTCGGGCTGCGCACGCACGAAGGCAACCGGTTGGTGGACTTCTCCCGCGCGGAGGTGCTGCCAGAGGAGTCTCGCCTGGTGCTGTGCGAGCAGTCGCAGCCGGGCACGCTCTTCCATCCAGGCGACGTGGTGCGGCTGTGCCTGGACTTCGGCGGCGTGTGCCATGTGGGCACCACGGCGGTGCTGAACTCGGAGCCGAACCAGGTGGAGGTGGCCCTGCCGCGCACGCTGAGCCTGCACCACCGCCGCAACAGCTTGCGCTTCCGCTCCTCCGCAGAGCGGCCCTTCGCGGTGTCCTTCAATTCGCCGCTGACGGGGGAGGCCATCGTCCGCCCGCTGTTGGATCTGCACACCGGGGGCTTTGCCTTTCCCTTCGACGCGGGCCGGGAGGCCTTTCCGCCGGGGCTGGTGCTGGACGACGTGATGCTGCAGCTGCCAGACGGCACGCGCTCGCGCTGCCGCGCCCAGGTGCAGGACACCGGGCAGCTCACGGTGACGGAGGAGGGCGCCAGCATGAGCCGCCCGCGCCGCTGCGGCCTGCGCATCCTGGAGCTGGCGCCGGAGGCCCGCGCCGCCATCCTGGACGCCTTCATCAAGGCGCGGTGTCCCGATGCGCGTGATGCGTCCGAACTCCCCTTCTCCGACGTGTGGGACCTGTTCCGCTCCGCGGACGTCCGCTTTCCCGACTACCCCTTCCACGAGACGGCGACGCCCGAGCCGCTGGTGGACGCGCACCAGCGGCTGGGCAACGGCATCCACGGCCTGTCCAAGGCCATCGTCTATCAGCGCGAGGGCCGGCTCTACGGCCACATCTCCGGGCTGCGCATCTACTCGCGCACCTGGCTGTCGCAGCACCTAGTGGTGCGGCCGGGCTACCACCGGCACGAATCCATCTCCCAGGAACTGGTGGCGCTCGCGGCTGACTATGCGGAGAGCCTGGACGACGTGGAGTACCTGCGCGCGCTGTGGCGCTGCCGCAACCGGTGGACGTCGCGAATCTACGGCGCCATCGCCAGCCGGTTGGAGCGCCCGGGCCTGAGCTGCCTGCATGCCTTCACGCCGTGCCGGCTCCCCGTGGACGCCGCGTTGCCGCCGCCTCGGAGCGATTTGCGCGTGCGCCCCGCGGAGACGGCCGACCTGCGCTGGCTGGAGCAGCACCTGCGGGAGACGCAGGACGTGGTGCGGCTGCGCAGCTCGGACCTGGTGGAGGGCGAGATGACCATGGGGACACTGGGCGGGCGCTACTCGGACGCGCGGCTGCGGCGTTCGCGCAGCATCGCCATGGTCGAGGGCAAGGACGGGCCCCAGGGGTTCGTCCTCATGGAGGATTCGTCGCCCGGTCTCTTCTGGGCGGAGTGGTACAACGCCTTCTCGCTCGTCATGGTGGAGCCGGATGCCCGGGAAGCGGATGCCGTGCGCCAGGCGCTGGTGACACACGCGGTGGCGAACTCGGCCCGGCGCGGGCGCTCCACCGCGGAGTGCCTGGCCTCGGACGCGGACCTGCCCGCCCTGGAGGCACTGGGTTTCCACAACCTGGGCAAGGTGATGGAGTTCACGGCCCACCGCCGGCTCGTGCGTGACTGGAATGCCTACCTGCTCGCCGTCTTCGAGCGGCTGGCGGTCCATGGCCGGGGGGGGAGCCGGGTGGATGACAAGGACATCGCGGCATGACCTACCTGATGGAGTCGGCCCAGGAGGTGCATCGCCTGCAAGCGCAGGCGAGCGCCACCTCCTACGCGGATCGGCTGAGGCTCACCGGCCTGAGGCCCGGGGACGCCGCACTGGATGTGGGCTGCGGTCCCGGCGTCATCACCTCGGAGATGCTGGACGTGGTGGGGCCGCACGGCCGCGTGGTGGGCATCGAGCCGCAGGCCGCACACCTGGCGGCGGCCCGGGGACTGCTGGCGGGCAGGCCCAACGTGGAGCTGCGTCAGGGCGCGCTGCCGGATACACATCTGCCCGCCGACCACTTCGACTACGTCTGGTGCCAGTACGTCTTCGAGTACCTGGGAGAGCCGGGCCCCGCGCTGGCGGAGCTGGTGCGCGTGGTCCGCCCCGGTGGGCGCGTGGTGGTGGCGGACATCGACGGGGTGGGGCTGTGGAACTGGCCCTTTCCGGAGGACCTCCAGGAGGAGAGCCAGAAGCTGCTCGCCGCCCTGCGCGCGGCGCGCTTCGACCTGCACGCGGGCCGCAAGCTGTTCCACCTGTTCCGCAAGGCCGGGTTGGTGGATGTGCGCGTGCACATCTCCCCGTTCTACGTGGCGGCGGGCGCGGTGGACGCGCGGCTCCGCGAGGACTGGGTCATCCGCTTCCGGACGCTGCGCCCGCTCGCCGAGCCCTTCTTCGGGGGCGCCGGCCCCTATGACGCTTTCTGTGAACGCTTCCTCGCACTCCTGGACGACGCCGACACCCTCAAATATGCGATGGTGTTGACGACCGAAGGAGTGAAGCGTTGACCGTCCCCGCGGAACTGGCCTCCGCACCGTCAGCCCCCGACACACCCGAGCTGAGTGTCCGGATGCTGCGCAGCGTGATGTTGTACTACGAGCGGACCTACGGCCGGGACCGACTGGTGCGAGTGTGGCAGCGCGAGGCGTTGCCGCTGACGTTGGCGTACGTGGAGACGCTCACCAACTTCGTCTCCGTGGGGTTCACCGAGCGCCTCTTCGACGTGCTCGACAAGGACTCCGGTGATCCGGACTTCATGACGAAGGCGGGGCGCAGCATCGCCAGTCCGGAGGCGGTGGGCTTCCTCTATTACATGATGAAGGCGCTGGCCACGCCGCGCAGCGTCTACGAGCGCGCGCTGGAGCTGGACCACACGTACAACCGGGTGGGCGGCTTCCACATCGACACGCTCACCGACTCGCGGGTGAAGGTGCGCTACGTCAGCCGCATCCGCGAAAGAGATCGCAACTTCTGCCGCGCGCGCCAGGGCAACCTGTCCGCGTTCCCCGCTATCTGGAACCTGCCCCTGGCGGAGGTGAAGGAGCTGCGCTGCCAGGTGGATGGGGCGGACTGCTGCGAGTACGACATCCGCTGGCAGAGCCTGCCGCCCCTGGCGTGGCGCTACATCGTGGGCGGCATGGCGGGCATGGTGGCCGGCCTGGTGTCGGGCACGTTGAACCTGGCGCCCCCCATCTTCGCGGTCAGCTCCCTGGGCATGGTGGGCGTGGCGGCGGGGGCGTGGCTGGACACGCGGGCGGCCCTGCTGCGCAAGGACGAGAAGCTGTCGGAGCAGCACCAGGGCCTGCAGACGTCCCTGGAGGATCTGCAGCGGCGCAACGAGGAAATCTTCGCCGCCAACAAGGCGCTCGAGGACCGCGTGGCCGAGCGCACGCAGGAGCTGTCCGAGGCCAATACGAAGTTGGAGGCGTCGCTCACGCGGCAGCAGGAGCTGGACCGCCTCAAGAGCGAGTTCTTCGACAACGTCAGCCACGAGCTGCGCACGCCGCTCACGCTCATCCTGCTGACGCTGGAGGCGCTGGCGAAGGAGGCGGAGTCACTGCCGCCCGAATTGCCTCCGCTGGTGACGAACATGGAGCGCAGCGCGCAGCGCCTGCTGCGGCTCATCAACAACCTGCTGGACCTGGCGCAGCTGGAGTCGGGCAAGGCGCGGCTGCGCTACCAGCCGCTGGAGCTGTTCGGCTTCCTGAGCACGGTGGTGCCGCCGTTCCACACCATGGCGGAGCGGCAGGGCGTGACGCTGCGGCTGGAGGGCTCCACGGTGACGCCCGTCCACGTGGACCACGAGCGCATCGACATCGTCTTCCAGAACCTGCTCGGCAACGCGCTGAAGTTCACCCAGAAGGGTGGGGTGACGGTGCGCGTGCGCGAGGACGACTCGGAGGTGCACGTCGAGGTGGAGGACTCCGGCCAGGGCATCGCCCCGCAGGACATCCCCGTCATCTTCGACCGCTTCTCCCAGGCGGATAACAGCGGCACCCGGCGCTTTGGTGGCTCGGGCATCGGCCTGGCACTGGTGAAGGAGACGCTGGAGCTGCACGCGGGCGGCATCTCCGTGACGAGCGAGCTGGGGCAGGGCTCCGTCTTCCACGTGCGGCTGCCCAAGGGGACCGCGCACATCCGCGAGGATTTGCGCGAGCGCCGTCAGGCCGTCATGCCCGTGCGGCGCGAGCGCCGCATCTCCGGGGCCTTCCCCTCGCTGGAGCCGACGGGGGCGGATGTCCTGGGCGCGTCGCCTCCTCCGGCCAGGGACCACGCGGGGCCGGGGCCCGAGTCGCCCCGCATCATGGTGGTGGAGGATGACCCGGAGATTCGGAGCTTCCTCGCCCGGCTGCTGGCCCAGCACTACCGGGTGATGGAGGCCATCAACGGCGACGACGGGCGCCAGCGCGCGCTGCGCGAGCGGCCGGACCTCATCCTGTCGGACGTGATGATGCCCGTCATGTCCGGCCTGCAGATGCTGACCGCCCTGCGCAATGACCCGCAGACGGTGGACATCCCCGTCATCCTCCTCACCGCGCGCCAGGAGGTGACGGCCAAGGTGGAGGGCCTGGGCACCGGGGCCAATGACTACCTGGGCAAGCCCTTCAGCCCGAACGAGCTGCTGGCGCGCATCGAAACCCAGCTGCGCCTGCGCGAGGCGGCCGTGCGCGCCGCGGAGAACGAGCGGCTGGCGGCCATTGGCCTGCTCACGTCCGGCTTCGCGCATGAGGTGCGCAATCCGCTCAACGGGTTGATGAACGCGCTGCTGCCGCTCAAGGACATGCTGACGGGTGGCTCCGCCGACGTGGAGCTGAGCAAGGCCATGCTGGAGGTGGTGGAGGAGTGTGGCCAGCGCATCCGCCACCTGGCCGAGTCCCTGCTCTCCTTCACGCGCACCAGCGAGTCCCCGGTGGTGCTGTCCCTGGACTCGTCGCTGGACTCCACCCTGAGCGTGCTGGCGTGGAAGGTGCCGTCGGGCGTCAAGGTGGAGCGCGCGTACCACTGCAGCGAGCCCATCCGGGGCAACCCAGGCGCCCTGAACCAGGTGTGGCTCAACCTCCTGGACAACGCCCTGCGCGCGGTGGGCGACAAGGGCCGCGTGCGCATCTCCACGGCCAGCACGGCGGAGGAGGCCATCGTCACCATCGGGGATGACGGGGTGGGCATCCGCCCGGAGGACATGGAGCGGCTCTTCCAGCCCTTCTTCTCCACCCGCGCGGCGGGCGAGGGAACGGGGTTGGGATTGGCGCTCAGCCGCCGCATCATCATCCAGCACGGCGGGACCATCGACCTGAGCAGCGTTCCGGGGGAGGGCACGCAGGTGGAGGTCCGCCTGCCGCTGCGCCCCGTGGCGCCCCGTGTCACGGGAGGCATGCCCGACCTCGCGTCCGAGCCGCGCGTCGGCCGCCTGGGCTGACGCAGGACGCAAAGGCCCCGCCCGAGCCCACGGCGTCCGGGCGACGGAGAAGGGGAATTCCCTACCCGCCCAGGTGTCCTCCTGGGCACGGCCCGCGTGTCTGCTACAGTCACGCTCCTTTTTCGTCGCACCTCTCCTTTTTCAAGGAAACGACCTGCATGCAAGGCACCGTAGCCGCGGTTGACGCCCGCAAGGGGCACCCGCGAGGGCTCTACCTCCTGTTCTTCACTGAGATGTGGGAGCGCATGTCCTATTACGGCATGCGTGGCCTGCTCGTGCTCTTCCTCACGAGCAAGGTCAACGGAGGCTTTGGCTGGTCCGACGCGGATGCACTCAGTCTCTACGGCACCTATACGGGCCTGGTGTACCTGACGCCCATCGCCGGTGGCTTCATCGCGGACCGCTACATGGGGCAGCGCCGGGCGGTGGTGCTCGGTGGCGTGTTGATGATGATAGGCCACCTCGTCCTGGCGCTCCCCAGCGTGACGATGTTCTACGCGGGCCTGGGATTCCTCATCATCGGCAACGGCTTCTTCAAGCCGAACATCTCCACCATGGTGGGCGGGCTGTACGCGCCCGGTGATGGCCGCCGCGACAGCGCCTTCACCATCTTCTACATGGGCATCAACCTGGGCGCGGTGCTCGGCAACTTCATCTGCGGCACGCTGGGCGAGCGCGTGGGCTGGCACTGGGGCTTCGGCGCCGCCGGTGTGGGCATGTTCCTGGGCCTGGTCGCCTTCCTGTCGCTGCAGAGCAAGCTGCTGGGGACGGTGGGCCTGGTGCCGGAGAAGATGGTGGCCGCCGCCGAGGCGACGCCGGGCACCCCGGAGAAGAAGGGTTTCACCCGCGAAGAGATCGACCGCATCCTCGTCATCTTCATCATGGCGCTTTTCGTCGTCGCCTTCTGGACGGGGTTCGAGCAGGCCGGCGGTTTGATGAACCTCTACACGGACGCGAAGGTGGACCGCAGCATCCTGGGCTGGGAAGTGCCCACGACCTGGTTCCAGAACTTCAACTCCATCTTCATCGTCACGCTGGCGCCGGTTTTCGCCGGCCTGTGGAGTTGGCTGTCCGCGCGCGGCAAGGCTCCGAGCATCCCGGTGAAGATGAGCATGGGCCTGCTGTTCCTCTCCGCCGGCTTCCTCTTCATGCTGGGCGCCTCCAGCGAGAGCGCCTCGACGGGCAAGGCGGCGGCGTGGTGGGTGGTGATGGCCTACCTGCTGCACACCATGGGTGAGCTGTGCCTGTCGCCCGTGGGCCTGTCCATGGTGACCAAGGTGGCGCCGGCGCGCATCGTCTCCGCGATGATGGGCGTGTGGTTCCTCGCGAACGCCGCGGCCAACAAGCTGGCCGGCGTCTTCGGCGGGTACTCGGGGAGGCTGGGCGAGTTCCGCGTGTTCCTCTTCATCACCGTGGGGACGGGCATCGCTGGCGTGCTGCTGCTCGTCGTGTCGCCCATCCTCAAGCGGATGATGCACGGCACGGACGAGGTGAAGCCCGCCGCGCCCACCCCCGAGCAGCAGGGCAGCTCGGTGGCGGCGGCCTGAGCGGTCGCGAACTCCCCGCTGATTGAAGTCCAGACGCCGGCGTCCCGATGGGGGCGCCGGCGTTTCTGTTCGCGGACCGCTGGCGCCACGCCTGAAACACAAACGCCGGCACACCTCATGGGTGCACCGGCGTTCACTGCGCGGGCTGACCACCTGGCTACGCGGACTTCGCCGAGCCGGGCGTCACGCCGGCAGCGGAGCGCTCCTCGGTGGGGATGGGCGCGGACGTCTGGTAGTAGTCACGCACCACGTAGCGGCGGGCCACCAGGGCCATTCCCACTGCGGCCACCAGGGCGAAGCCGGCGTAGAAGAAGAACTGCCCGGAGCCCGTGAAGACGTTGAGCTTCGCGGTGATGGCCACCGCCGCGTTGGCCAGCGTGTTCGTCACCAGCCACACGCTCTGGATGGTGCCCTTCATCTCGCGCGGGGCCTGCGTGTACGCGAACTCCAGGCCCGTGGTGGACATCAGGATTTCGCCCAGCGTCAGCACGATGTACGGCAGAATCTGCCACGCGATGTTCAGCGTCGTGCCGCCTTCCATGGTGACCTGGAAGATGCCGGCGATGATGAAGGACAGCGCGCCCACCACCAGTCCCAGGGGCATGCGCCGCAGCGGCGTCAGCTCCCAGCCGAAGCGCTGGAAGGCCGGGTAGACGACGGCCGTCAGGAAGGGGATGAGAATCATCACCAGCAGCGGGTTGATGAACTGCATCTGGCTGGCCTGGAAGGTGAACGGCCCCACCTGCGGGTCCATGGACCGAGCCTGCACCACCCACGTGGACGCCTTCTGGTCGAAGAGCATCCAGAAGAAGGGCACGAAGGGGAGCAGCAGCGCGCTCACCCGGAACACCGCCTTCACGCCGTCCACGGCCTCCTCGGGGTGCTCCCGCTTCGCGCCGTCCAGCCAGCCGCCGCCCTGGCCGCGGTTGCGCAGCGCGCTGGCCACCACCTTGAAGAAGCTGTGCGGGTTGGCGCCCGTGGCCGGCACCCGGACGTACTTGTGACGGCCCGCCCAGAAGATGAACGTCGCGATGAACATCAGCACCCCGGGGATGCCGAAGGCCACCGACGGCCCGAAGTGCTTGAGCAGCAGGGGGATGAACAACGACGCGAAGAACGAGCCGAAGTTGATGGTCCAGTAGAAGATGGCGAAGACCTTCTTCACCAGGTGGCTGTTGGACTCGTTGAACTGGTCCCCCACCATGGCCGCCACGCAGGGCTTGATGCCGCCACTGCCAATGGCGATGAGTGCCAGGCCCGTGAAGAACCCCGTGACGTTGTTCTCGAAGACGGCGAGGCACGCGTGGCCCAGGCAGTAGACCAGGCTCAGCCCCAGGATGATGCGGTACTTCCCGAAGAACCGGTCCGCCAGGTAGCCGCCGATGAGCGGGAAGAAGTACACGCCCGCCATGAACGTGTGCATCAGGCTCTTCGCTTCGGCCTCGCGCAGCGCGTTGTCCGGTATCTGCGTGCGCAGCAGGTAGTCGATGAGGAACACCGTGAGGATGTTCCGCATCCCGTAGAAGCTGAAGCGCTCACACGCCTCGTTACCGATGATGAAGGGGATTTGCGGCGGGAACTTGTTGCTCTGCGCGGCGGGTGCCTGGGCCATACGACGGGGTGCTCCCTCGTGACGAAAGGTGGGGGCTCCTAGATTCCGAGAAGTCGCACCCTACCCAACGGGCCGCCGGGACTCCACCGAACGAAAGGGCCTTGCCGCGCCACCCAGCGCTTTCCTGGCCGCACCCACGCCGGAAATCTCCCGCACGACTGCCTGCGTCATTCCGATGGGCGTGTGTGTTTGTTGATACAACTCAAGTCGCCTGGCTGAGTTTGACAGGCATTGGAATATCCCTATCATTTCCCATGATGTCTTTCCTCCAAGGTGGTGCGAGGGGATGGGGGTGAATGAAGGCACCCCCGTCCCCCCGCTCCATTTTCCCAGGAGGCATTGTGCGGTGCGTCGTCAGCCCCGCGCGCCCTTCTTCACTGGCACCGGGTCGTCCACACGCACGCCCACGCGGGCCCGGCGAGCCTTGGTCAGCACGTGGCCCAGGTAGCGGCCGGTGTGGCTGCCTTCGACCTCGGCGACCTGCTCGGGCGTGCCAGCGGCCAGAATCCTGCCGCCGCCCGCGCCGCCCTCGGGGCCCAGGTCGATGATCCAATCCGCGCTCTTGATGACGTCCAGGTTGTGCTCGATGACGAGCACGCTGTTGCCTGCCTCCACCAGCCGGTTGAGCACGGACAGCAGCTTGCGGATGTCCTCGAAGTGCAGGCCGGTGGTGGGCTCGTCGAGGATGTAGAGGGTGCGGCCGGTGGCCACGCGCGCCAGCTCGCGGGCCAGCTTGATGCGCTGGGCCTCGCCGCCGGACAGGGTGGGGGAGGGCTGCCCCAGGCGGATGTAGCCCAGGCCGACGTCATGGAGCGTCTGTAGCACCCGCATGATGTCGCGGTGCGCGCCGAAGTGCTCCATCGCCTCGCGCACGCTCATGTCGAGCACCTCGGCGATGTTCTTCCCCTTGTAGCGCACGCGCAGGGTGGCCTCGTTGAAGCGCTTGCCGGCGCAGACCTCGCAGGGCACGTAGACGTCCGCCAGGAAGTGCATCTCCACCAGCTTCACGCCGTCGCCTTCACACGCCTCGCAGCGGCCGCCCTTGATGTTGAAGCTGAAGCGGCCCGGCCCGTAGCCGAACGCGCGCGCCTCGGGCGTCATCGCGAACACCTCGCGGATGTTGTCGAAGAGCTTGGTGTACGTGGCCGGGTTGCTGCGCGGCGTGCGGCCGATGGGGCGCTGGTCGATGTCGATGACCTTGTCCAGGTGCTCCATGCCCAGCACGGCCTTGTGCTTGCCAGGGGATTCACGGCTCTCGTAGAGGTGCCGCGCCAGGGCCGGGAAGAGAATCTCGTTGATGAGCGTGGACTTGCCCGCGCCGGACACGCCGGTAATCGCGCTGAAGACGCCCAGCGGAATCTCCGCGTCCACGTTCTTCAGGTTGTTCTCCTGCGCTCCCTGGATGACCAGCTTGCGCTTCGGGTCCGGCTTGCGGCGCTCCTGTGGAATCTCGATTTCCTGCCGCCCGGAGAGGTACGCGCCGGTGGAGCTGGCCTCGTTCGCCATGACCTGCTCCGGCGTGCCCTGGGCCACCACCTGGCCGCCCAGCTCGCCCGCGCCCGGACCGAAGTCCACCAGCCAGTCCGCCTCCTCCATCGTCTCCTCGTCGTGCTCCACGACGATGACGGAGTTGCCCAAATCCCGCAGGCGCTTGAGCGTCAGCAGCAGCTTGCCGTTGTCGCGCTGGTGCAGGCCGATGGAGGGCTCATCCAGGATGTAGATGACGCCCGTCAGCTCACTGCCCATCTGCGACGCCAGCCGGATGCGCTGACTCTCACCGCCCGACAGCGTGGACGCGGTCCGGTCCAGCATCAGGTAGCCCAGGCCCACGTCCACCAGGAAGGACAGGCGGCTGCGAATCTCCTTCAGCAGCTCGGTGGCGATCTTCCGCTCGTGCGCGGACAGGGCCATGTCGCCCAGGAAGCCCAGCGAGTCGGAGATGGTCAGCCGGCTCAGCTCGACGATGCTGCGCCCGTGCAC
Organism: Myxococcus sp. AB036A; assembly: GCF_006547355.1. Lineage (NCBI taxonomy): Bacteria > Pseudomonadati > Myxococcota > Myxococcia > Myxococcales > Myxococcaceae > Myxococcus > Myxococcus sp. AB036A. The sequence continues at coordinate 16,605 of NZ_VHLC01000131.1, forward strand.
CTTCACCGCGCGGCTCTCCGGCTTCAGGCGCTCGCCCTTGCAGGACGGGCAGGGCTTGTCGCTGAAGTACTTCTGGAGCTCGGTGCGGCGCGCCTCGGAGGTGGTCGTCTTGAAGTTGCGCATCATGCGCTCGACCAGCCCCTCCCATTCCATCTTGTACTTGCCGCCCTCGCCCCACGCGACGGTGAAGGACTTGCCACTGGCGCCGTACATCAGCGTGTCCTTCTCGCGCTTGCTCAGCTTCGCGTAGGGCACGTCCAAATCGATCTTGAAGGCCTTGGCCAGGCTCTCCACGAAGTCGGCAGTCCAGCCCTCGCCGCGGTTCATGCTGCCGGCCCACGGTTCGATGGCGCCATCGCGGATGCTGCGTGACGTGTCCGGGACGATGAGGTCCGGGTCCATCTCCGGCTTGGTGCCCAGACCGTTGCAGTCCGTGCACATGCCCAGGGGGTTGTTGAAGGAGAAGGACGCGGGCGTCAAATCCCCGAAGGACAGGCCGCACCTGGCGCAGGCATTGAGCTCGGACATCACCCGGTCGGAGGCGAGCGTGCCTTTCTCGTCGGTGATGATGAGCGTGCCCTTGCCCTCGCGCAGCGCCGTCTCCACGGAGTCGGTGAGGCGCGTCTTCACGTCCGGCTTGAGCACCACGCGGTCGATGACGAGCGCGATGTCGTGCTTGGACTTCTTGTCCAGCTCGATGCGCTCCTCCAGGCTCTTGAGCGCGCCGTCGATGCGGGCACGGGAGAAGCCGCGCTTCTGGGCCTCGGCGAGCAGGTCCTTGTGCTCGCCCTTGCGGTTCGTCACCAGCGGCGCCAGCACCTGGAGCTTGGTGCCCGCGGGAGCCTTGAGGATTTCATCGACAATCTGCTGCGCGCTCTGCTTGCCCACCTTCACGCCACAGTTGGGGCAATGCTGCACTCCGATGGAGGCATAAAGCACCCGCAGGTAGTCGTGCACTTCCGTGACGGTGCCCACCGTGGAGCGGGGGTTGTTGCTGGCCGCCTTCTGCTCGATGGAGATGGTGGGCGACAGGCCGCGAATGGTGTCGTACTTCGGCTTCTCCATCTGCCCCAGGAACTGCCGGGCATAGGCGGAGAGGCTTTCCACGTAGCGGCGCTGGCCTTCCGCGTAGAGGGTGTCGAAGGCGAGCGAGCTCTTGCCCGAACCAGACACGCCGGTGAAGACGACGAGCTTTTTCTTGGGAATGTCCAAGGAGACGTTCTTGAGGTTGTGCTCCTTGGCGCCTCTGAGGGAAATGACGTCGGGCTCGGACATGGGCGGGCGATCTACCACTGAATAAGTGTTCCGGTAGGGGGAAACATGCCGGAACCGCACTGGATGCAGGGGAACGTCCTGGGTTGCGCTCCGCATCCCACATCTGGCGACCCCTCAGGCGGGGAGGCGTCCCTGAAATCCTCGGGCCCCTCCGGGTCCACTCAGAGTGGGCGAAGCCGCGACGCCTGGCTGCCTGCCCCGCCCGGACGGAGGATTCGTCTGTGTGGCACCTGGAGTTCCTGAAGGAATTTCAGGAGTGTCCTGCGAAAGGACACCCGCATTTCCCGGGTGGGCTCTGGCGTTTCCCTGCGAGGCCAGAGGGGTGCCGCGTGGGAGCGCCCCTCGCCTCTCTGTGGGCGGACCGGGCACCGGGGTTGCAAAGGGCCCCCCGCTGAGCCGTGAGGTGAACCAGGGTGTGTTCCTGGCGTCTCCCGGTGGGGCGGGGAGGACGTTATGCGCAGGGCGTTTGGGCTGGTGGCATTGGTAGCGGTGATGGTGGCGGGAGGGGCGTGTGAACGGCCCGCCTCTCAGAGGGCAAAGAGCGCCTTCGTCGTCCGGCCTGAGACTGTGGACTTCGGTCCCGCGGCGCTGGGGCATACCAAGACGTTCAAGCTGCGAATCGCCAATGCGGGCCGGGCTTCCTATCGTGTGGAAGGCGCCGTCTCCAGCGTGCCCAACGTCAACATTCCCCCCTTCGAGCCCTTCATCCTGTCCGCGGGTGGCGAACAGGACATCGAAATCCACTTCCTGCCGCAGGTGGAGGGCGAGATTCAGGGCGTGGTGGAAATCATCACGGACGCGGAGGTCGGTGGGCGCGTGCCGGTGTCCGGGCGCGGCGTGAAGGCTTTCATCGAGGTGCCCTCGGAGGCGCTCGATTTCGGCAACGTGGCCATGGGCCTGGTGGAGATGCGCGAGGTGACGGTGCGCAACCCATCGGACGTGGACAGTCCGCTGACGCTGTCGGTGCAGGGCACGGACGCCGACCAGTTCACCGCCGGGCAGGGCCTGCCCTCCTCGCTGGCTCCGGGCGAGGCGTTGGTGGTGCCTGTGGCCTACGCCCCGCGCCGGCTGGGCGCGGCTGAGGCGGCGCTGCACGTGGTGGTGTGTGACGGGTGTGCGCCGGCGGTGGTGCCGCTGACGGGCACGGGCGTGGCGTCCAAGCTGGAGGTGACGCCGCTGCGCGTGGACTTCGGGCGCGTGGCGCTGGGGGCCACGGCGGAGCAGGTCATCACCGTGCGCAACCAGGGCACGCAGCCGCTGAGCTTCTCGGGCTCGCAGTTGGTGGACAGCTCGGAGGGTGTCTTCCACATCGCCAGTGAGCCGGTGGTGGCCAACGGGCAGTTGGCGCCGGGCGCGGCGGTGGAGCTGCGCGTGGCCTTCACGCCAACGGCGGTGGGCAAGGTGCGTGACGGGCGGGTGGAGATTGGCGTGCGCGAGCAGGGCTCCAGCGCGCCGGGCCCCAAGGTGTCGCTGGCGGGTGAAGGTGGCGGCTCGTGCGTGACGGTGCTGCCTCGGCGGCTGGCTTTTGGCACGGTGGCGGAGGGCATGACGGCGACGCGCGACGTCACCGTCTACAACCGTTGCCGTGAGGACGTGAGCGTCACCGACCTCCAGCTCGACACGCACCAGGGCGGCTACTTCATCCTGGCCCAGGCGCCTGCCAGCGTGATGGTGCCCGCGGGGCAGAATGCCCGGGTGAGCGTCACCTTCCGGCCCAAGGCGGGGAACACGGGCGCCAGCCAGGGACAGCTCTCCGTCACGGTGCGTGACAGCGGCTCCGCGGCCACGGAGGCGGTGGCGCTGGAGGGGCGAAGCCGGGTGTTCGCGCCGTGCCAGTACGTGCTGCCCCAGCAACTGGACTTCGGCAAGGTGCCGGTGGGCGCGGAGGTGGCGCTGGGGGTGACGCTGCGGAACTCGGGCACGGAGGCGTGCTACCTGGCGTCGATGCAGCTCGCCCAGGGTTCGGACGGGGTGTTCTCCGCGTCTCCCGTGCGCAACGGCGTGCTGGAGCCGGGCGCGAAGGCGACGCTGCTGGTCCGCTTCAAGCCGTCCGAAGAAGGAGGCTTCTCGGGGCTGGCCGAGGCCTGGGTGAACAGCCCCACGCAGGGACACCCGCTGGTGGAGCTGCGGGGCGAGGGCGTCGTGGGGTGCTTCGCGGTGCAGCCCACCACGGTGGACTTCGGCCTCACCAAGCTGGCGTGCGGCCCGCGCACTCGGGAGTTGGTGGCCGTGAACTCGTGCGTCGGGCCCATCCAGGTGAGCCAGGTGGCGTTCGACGCGGGCGCGGGCGAGTTCACCCTGGATGGTGGCGGCAACGCCCCGTGGACGCTGGCGAGCCAGAGCACGCGCCCGCTGACGGCGACGTACGCCCCGGTGGATGACGGCGCTGACACCGCGGCGTTGCGTTTCACCCTGGCGGACGGCTCCATCTATACGGTGGGCATGGTGGGGCAGGGCGTGACGAAGGCGGAGCAGACGGACCGCTTCTTCCAGGAGTCACAGGCGAAGGTGGACGTGCTCTTCGTGGTCGACAACTCGGGGTCGATGATGGAGGAGCAGCAGAGCCTGGGGCAGAACTTCGCGGCCTTCCTGAGCGCGGCGGACGGCGCCGCGGTGGACTACCGCATCGGCGTCACCACCACGGGCCTGGACCCGTCGCCGGGCGGCTGGTCCGAGTGCCCGGGCGGCTCGCAGGGCGGAGACAATGGCCGCCTGTTCCCCGTGGACGGCTCCCGGCCGCGCATCATCACCCCGGCGACGCCGGATGCCGCGGGCGTCTTCGCCAGCAACACCCGCGTGGGTGTCTGCCATTGGAACGAGCAGGGACTGGAGGCCGCCTACCGCGCGTTGGCGGACCCGCTGCTCTACAACGAGGATGACCCGCGCACCGCGCAGCCCAACGACGGCAACGCGGGCTTCCTGCGCGAGGATGCCCGCCTGGCCATCATCTTCGTGTCGGACGAGGAAGACTTCAGCGCGCAGCCGGTGTCCTTCTACGAGACGTACCTCCTGGCGCTGAAGGGCAATGACCGCTCGAAGCTGAGCGTCAATGCCATCGTCGGGCCAGCGGACCTGGCCCGGTGCCCCACGTCCAGCAGCTCGGGCAGCCGCTACATCCAACTGGCGGAGGCCACGGGCGGCGTGGTGGAAAGCATCTGCACGCCGAACTGGGCCAGCTCGTTGGAGAAGCTGTCCGACAGCACCTTCGGCGCGAACCGCAAGTTCCCCCTGTCGGAGACGCCGGAAGATCCGGGCAGCATCGTCGTCGATGTGGACGGCGTCCGCGTGACGTCCGGCTGGGAGTACGACGCCCGCGAGAATGCCATCCTCTTCGACCGTGCCTCGGCCCCCGAGGCGGGCTCGTTGGTGGAGGTGACGTACCCGCTGGGCTGCGGCTGAGCCCGCGCCGAGCGTGATGCCGCCGGGCGTCTTGTCTTCAGGACGAGGCGTCCGACGGCATCAGCGCGTTGATGGCTGCGTCGTCCCGCGCGATGCATGGCGGCGCTCGTGGTCGAGCAGCCATTGCTTGCGCTCCAAGCCCCCGCCGTAGCCCGTCAGCGACGCGTTGGCCCCCACCACCCGGTGGCAGGGGACCACCACGCCGATCGGGTTGGCGCCGTTGGCCATGCCCACGGCGCGCACCGCCTTGGGCCGTCCGATTCGCTGGGCCAGTTGGCCGTAGCTGGTCGTGGAGCCCGCGGGGATGTCACGCAGCGCGCGCCAGACTTCTCGCTGGAAGGGCGTGCCCGCGGTGGCCACGGGCAGCGATTCGATGACGCTGACGTCTCCGCGCAGATAGGTCTGCATCGCCGTCGTCCTGCCGAACGGGTCGCTCGCGGGAACGAGCACATAGCCATTCTCGCCGTAGTGAAGCCGCAGCAGCCGGAGCATCCGAGGCTCGTACTCCTCCCAGTCGAGCGCGCGAAGGCAGCCCGCTTCGTCACAGACGACCAGCATCAAGCCGATGGGCGTGGGGGCGCGGTCCATGAGCAAACGCAGCGGCGGGGGCATCGTCATCTCTCTGTCGCGAAGGGGAACGGGGAAGGTG
>NZ_VHLC01000132.1:0-21137 GCF_006547355.1 Myxococcus sp. AB036A
GGGCTGAGGTGCCGCCGCGGGCTGGGGCGCCGCCGGTGCGGGCTCGGGCGCGCGGCGCGCGACCAGGTCCGGGTCCTCGGGGTCCAGCACTTCAATCTGCGTCCAGACAGCCTCGGCCTCGGTGACGCGGCCGCGCTCCTGATGAATCTTGGCCAGCTCCTTGTAGACAGAGATGGTCTTCGACGTCTGGCCCAGGCCCTGGAACGCCTGCGCCAGCAGCGTGAGCGTCTCCACGTCGCGGCCATCGGCCTTGAAACACACCTGCAGCTTCGCCAGCGCGCGCTTCTGGTCGCCGCGCTGCAGGTACGACGTGGCCAGCTCCTTCGCCAGCGGAAGGTTGTCCGGCTCCAGCGCGGACAGCCGCTCGGCCACGCGGAGCCAGTCATCCGCGCGACTGTTGCGCTTGAGGTACTCGGCGGCGCGCTTGAACTCCTGGGCCGCCTCGCGCGTCATGTTCTCGCGCGCGTACAGCTCCGCCAGCTTGATCTTCGACGCCACGTTCTCCGGGTCGAGATCCACCATCTTCTTCAAGGTATCGAGCGACGACTTCGTGTCGCCCGCCTTGTCGTAGTGGTTGGCGACAATCTGGAAGTACGCCATCGCCTCGGACATCAGCCCGAGCTGCTGGTGAAGCTCCGCCAGCTTGAGGTTCACCTCCAGCAGGTTCGGATTGAGCTTGAGGACCTGCTTGTAGAGCGCGACGGCCTTGAGGAAGAAGCCATCCGACGAGTAGCTCTCCGCGACCTTGGTGAAGAAATGGGCGGCCTGCGGGTTGTCGTTCTTCTTCTGGTACAGCTCCCCCATCTTCTGGAGGACCCGGATGTCCTTCGGGTCGACCTCCAGGACCTTCTGGTACTCCTTGATGGCCTTGTCGTAGGCGCCCTTCGCGACGAGCTTCGCGGCGGCTTCGATGATCTTGTTCTTGTCCATCGAGCGGTGGGCTTCCAGCAGGCCGAAACCCCTTGAACTTCGCGGGTTTCCATCCTCAGCAAGGGGGAGTGTCGGAGGCTAACGGAAAGCTCCGACGCGGGTCAAGAAACGGCCCGGCTCCCCCTGGGCCGGATCACCTGCTTGCGTAGCGGCCCGACAAGCGGGAATTCACACCACGTGGAGGGGTGCTACGGCGTCTCCTCGACGGCCTTCTTCAGCCGCCGGGAGCCCGTCTCGCTCGCGAGCAAGCGCTCCACGAACCGGGTGTCGTAATTGCCCTCCTGGAAGGACTCTTCCGCGAGCGCGGCCCGGTGGAACGGAATGTTGGTGCGGATGCCTTCCACGACGTATTCGCCCAGGGCGCGCTGCATGCGGCGGATGGCCGTGGCCCGGTCCTCCGCGTGGACGATGAGCTTCGACAGGAGGCTGTCGTAGTACGGCAGCACCGTGTAGTTCTCGTAGGCGCCCGAGTCCACGCGCACCCCGTAGCCGCCCGGCACGCTGTAGCCGGTAATCTTCCCGGGCCAGGGGGCGAAGGTAATCGGGTCCTCGGCGTTCACCCGGCACTCGATGGCGTGGCCACGAATCTGGACGTCCTCCTGCTTGAAGCGCAGGGGCTCCCCATAGGCCAGGCGGATCTGCTCGCTCACCAGGTCCACGCCCGTGACGAGCTCCGTCACCGGGTGCTCCACCTGGATGCGCGTGTTCATCTCCATGAAGTAGAACTCGCCGCGCTCGTCGAGCAGGTACTCGATGGTGCCCACGTTGTTGTACGCGAGCCTGCGCATGGCGTTCACGGACACCTCGCCCATGCGCTTGCGCAGCTCCGGCGTCAGCGCCGGCGATGGGCTCTCTTCAATGAGCTTCTGGTGCCGGCGCTGCACCGAGCACTCACGCTCGTTGAGGTGGACGATGTTGCCGTGCTCGTCCGCCACAATCTGGATTTCGATGTGGCGCGGCTTCTCCACGTAGCGCTCGATGTAGAGGTCGCCGTTGGAGAACGACGCCACGGCCTCCGCCTGGGCGGTGGAGAATGCCTGCGCCAGCGCGCCCGGCTCGCGGACGATCTTCATCCCCTTGCCGCCGCCACCGGCGGCCGCCTTGAGGATGACGGGGAAGCCAATCTCGCGGGCGAAGGCCTCCGCCTCACGCGGGTCCTTCACGGTGCCGGGGCTGCCCGGAAGCAGCGGCAGTCCCGCCTCGCGCGCGGCCTGGCGGGCGCGCACCTTGTTGCCCATCAGCCGGAGCATCTCCGGCCGGGGGCCAATGAAGCGAATCTTGCAGTTCTCGCAGACCTCCGCGAACTCGGCGTTCTCCGACAGGAAGCCGTAGCCCGGGTGGATGGCGTCCGCGCGGGTGATTTCGGCGGCGGACAGCAGCTGCGGGACGTTGAGATAGCTCTCCTTGGACGCCGGCGGGCCGATGCACACTGCCTCGTCTGCGAAGCGGACATGGAGCGCGTTGGCGTCCGCCGTGGAGTGCACCGCGACCGTGGCGATGCCCAACTCCCGGCAGGCGCGGATGACCCGCAGGGCAATCTCCCCGCGGTTGGCGATCAGCACCTTCTTGAACACGTGGGTGTCTCCGTCAGGGCCGTCATGAGGAGCGGCTCGCCCGTGGGATACGGGCGGCGCGCCAGCCTCATCTTCAGGCCACTTCGATGCGGAACAGCGCCTGACCGAACTCCACCGGCCGGCCGTTCTCCACGAGGATTTCCGCCACCCGGCCGGAGACCTCGGACTCAATCTCGTTCATCAGCTTCATCGCTTCGATGATGCAGAGCACCTGGCCCTTCTTCACGATGGAGCCCACCTCCACGAAGGGAGGCTGGTCCGGCGCGGGGGTCCGGTAGAACGTTCCCACGAAGGGGCTCGTCACCTGGTGGCCAGGCTTCTCCACCGGCTTCTCGGCGGCCGGAGCCGGCGCCGCGGGAGCAGCGGCCGGCGGCGGCGCGACAACGCGAGGAGCGGCCGGGGCGGTGTACTCCACCCCGACACTCGCGGCGACGGGAGCCGGCGCGGCGTGGTGGACGATGGTCGTCTCGGGCCCCTGGCCGCGGCGGATGAAGAGCTTCTCCTCGCCGCGCTTCCAGACCAGCCTCGTGACGTCCGAGGACTCGAGAATCTCCACGATCTGCCGCAGGGCATCCACGTCCAGGGACGTGCCACCCGTGTCAGCGGGACCGCTCGAGGCGGCCTCCGTCCGAGCGGGCGCCTGGGCCCGGGTCGACTTGCGCTTCGTTGCCATATCTCGCGTCCCCTTCCCTCCGGCGTCGCTGCCGAGCTGCGAACTAGCCCCTGGTGGCCACGCGCGTCAGGTACTTGCCGTCGCGCGTATCGATCTTCAGCACGTCACCCTCTTCGATGAAGAGCGGGACGTTGACGGTGTAGCCGGTCTCCAGTACGGCGGGCTTCAACGCGCCGGAGACGGTGTCACCGCGGATGCCCGGGTCACACTGGGTGACCTTGAGGTCCACGGAGTTCGGCAGCGTCACACCAATGGCCTTGCCATTGTAGAAGAGGACGCTGACGTTGATGTTCTCCTTCAGGAAGTTCTTCGCCTCCCCGAGCACCTTCTCACCGAGGAAGGTCTGCTCGTAGTTGCGGGTGTCCATGAAGTAGAACTCTTCGCCCTGGACATAGAGGTACTGCATGTCCTTCTCCTCGATGTCGGGCTTGCCCACCTTCTCACCGGACTTCAGCGTGGGCTGGAGCACTCGGCCCGTCAGGAGGCTGCGAATCGTGGTGCGCACGAACGCGGAGCCCTTCCCGGGCTTGACGTGCTGGAAATCGGCGATTTCAAACGGCTCACCGTCGATTTCGATCTTCAGACCCTTGCGGAACTCGGACGTATCGATGACACCGGCCATGGGGACCGACTCCTTACAGACTCGCAGCAGCGAAAGCTTGAAAAGTCCGGGGTGTCTAGCCCATGCGCCCCTTCCATGGAAGGGGAAAGCAGCGGCGGAAGCGTCGCCTGGATGACTGCTGGACGGGCGCCCGACTAGAGCTCGGCACGCACCTTGGGTGCGGTGACGCGCAGCACGTAGCGGCCCTTGCCGAAGTTGCCATCCGCGTGGAGGGCGAGCACCAGGAAGTAGTCCGGTGACACCAGCCGCATCACGGTCAGCACCTTCTCACTGTTGACGCTGACCTCGCTCACGGTGCCCGTCTTGAGGGTCTCCGCAGCGTTGCGCAGCTGGGTGAGGAGGTTGGCGTACTCCACCCAGGCGCCGTTGAGGTCCAGCTCGGCGCTCTCATCCTTCTGGAAGGTGTCGACGGAGATGCCGTCAAAGCCCATCACGCTGCACGCGAGGGCTCCTTCGACCTGGTTGACCACCGACTCGAGGTGCGTGCGGAAGGACATGGATAGAGGCTCTTAGAAAGACGACCGGGGCCCAGTCAAGGGCCCCGGCAGAGGAGGTGGCTACGTTTCGTCCTCGGGCTCGGAACACTCGGGAGGGAATCCATCCTGCCCACCCGGAAGCCCGCAGGGGCCGGTGGCCAAAAGCCACGTCCCAGGCTCACAAGCGAAGCCCGATTTGTAGAACGTGACGGGGTACGTGGCCTCGTTCGACTCGGTCGACTTGCCGTTGACGGTCTTACCGATCAGCTTCAGCCGAACGACGACGCTTACGGGCGCAGTGCCGCCACCGCCGAAATAGGCGGCGAGGTCAGCGCTCGCATTGGCCCCCAGCAGATCCAGGACCGCGCTGCTGCTCTGCGTCGCGTTCGCTGGCAGGTTGAAATAGTAGGGGTAGACGTCACTCCTGAGCGTCGGCCCCGTACCTTGCGTTTCGTAGTTCAACTCGACGTTGTTGACGTAGATGGAAGACTCGTCGCCACCGCCTGTAACGGGGGCTTCGCCAACGACGACCTCCTGAGTCGAGAGGCTGTTCCGGACCTGGAATGCAGCCAGGTAGCGGCCCGACGTCGAGAGGTCCAGTGACCCGCCCGGACTGGCGAGCCCGGACTGGTTGACCGCACAGGAAGCATCCGGAATGAACGCGTTGAAAAGCTGGATGTCTGGAGCACTGTCAACGCATCCAGTCATGGCCAGTGCCAACGGCACCGCGAGATAGAAGTTCTTCATGAGCGAACGCTCTCCTGCAAGAGGACGCAAGGGAAACCCTTACAGAGTCTGCGCAATGGTCTGCCGGTTGAGAATGCGGGGCGTGATGAAGATGAGCAGTTCCTGCCGGGTGTCGGTCTCCGAGTTGTTCTTGAAGAGCAGGCCCAGCACAGGAATCCGCGACAGGAACGGCACCGAATTGACCTGCGTTGCGCCTCGGCGAACGTAGATGCCACCGATGACCGTCGTGTCTCCATCCTTCACCAGCACCTGGGTGTTGGCTTCCTTGCGCTGGATGGAAGGCTGACCGTTGGCACCCGTGCTGGACGGGTCTGGCTGGTTGTTGGACGCATTGATGGACATCAGAACGCTGCCATCCTGGGTGATGTGCGGCGTCACCTCCAACGACAGACGCGCTTCCACGAAGGTGGTGTTCACACCCTGCGCCGACGTCTGGCTGAAGGGAATGGACACACCCTGGCTGATGCGAGCAGTGTTGTTGTCCAGCGTCGTCACCTTCGGCGCGGAGATGGTCTTCACCGAGCCCTCGTTCTCTGCCGCAGACAGGCGCAGGTTGAGCTGAAGCGCCCCGCCCGCCGAACCGAACGTGAATCCCATGGCTCCGCCCACACCCTGTCCAGTACCCGTGGGCAGATTGACCGCAAAGTTCGGATTATCAGGAAGCCCTGCGCCGGTCCCCGTAACGCCGCCCGTCACGGCCAGGTTGTTCGGGAAGATGAGGCCCGTTGAGTTTCCAGTCGCCTGTCCCGCGCGAGCCTGACCACCCCACTGAACGCCCAGCGACCGGCTAAAGGAGGTGTTGGCTTCCACGATGCGGCTCTCGATGAGCACCTGCGGCGTCTGCGTATCCAGGCTGCGCACCAACGAGCGGGCGCGCTCCGTATTGGAACGCACGTCCTTGACGATGAGGACGTTGGTGCGCTGGTCCACCGTCACCGAACCTCGCTCACTCAGCACGTCCTTCACCCTCGCCGCCATATCGGCAGCCACGGCGTAGTTGACCGGGAGGAGGTTGACCATCAGGTCCTCCTGCTGCTGGAGCGACTTCTTGCGCTCTTGACGCAGTCGGGCCTCCTCCTCGAGCGTCTTCAGGGGAGCGATTCGGATGATGTTGCCGAACTCCTCCTTGCCCAGCGCCTTGGTACGGAGGACGAGATCCAGCGCCTGATCCCAGGGGACATTGCGCAGGCGGATGGTCACCTTGCCACTGACATCATCCGCCACCACGATGTTCTTCTTGGAGATCTCCGCAATGACGCGGAGGAGATTCTGGATGTCGATGTCCTTGAACTCGAAGGATACGCGCTTCCCACGGTAGCGGGCCTGCTGGGGCGCGCCCTCTGCGGCGTAGGCAGGCGCCTCGGTGGTGAAGCCAGCGGTGCGCTGAGCCACGGCCACCTCCTCCGTCTTCACGCCCTTCACATCCAGACGCCACGACAGCGTTCCCGCGCTCTGGGATACCTTTTCTTCAATGGCACCATCTGCGGCCACCACAAGACGCACCTTGCCGCCCGCTCCCGGGACACTGAAGGCGCTGATCATCTTCACCGGCGTATCCAACGCGCTGGTGTCGAGGCTGCGCTCGAACTTCTTCGGAAGGCGCGCGTTGTCCAGCGTCAGCACCGCGCTGCGAGGATCCGGCCGGTCCACCTTCCACGCGGAGGTGCCCGACAGCTTCATCACAATGCGGCCCCCCGAGCTGCTCTCCTCGAAGCGAACGTCCTTCACTTCGACCACGGGGGAGGCGTCGGACTTCACAGGCGCCTGACGCAGCGGCTCGACCTCTGCCACGGAGGCTACGACTGCCTGGGTCTCAACGGCCGGCGCAGCCTTCCGCGCAACCGCGCGTCCAAGCACCACCTCGAGGCCACGGTTCGCGCGGTCCACTCGGTAGGCAGGCATCGTCCCGCGCACGTCCAGCACCAGGCGAACCTTGTCTGCATGCGCGCCCACACGAACATCGCGCAGCGCCCCCGACTTCACGCGAGGAGCACGCGTCGCGAGGCCGACGCCAAACAGGTCGACCGCGAGCCGAGGCGGGTCGGCAAGCTCCAGCACCTCGTAGCGGGCGATGTCACCATCCGCACGAATGCTGAGCGTATCGTCCGCGAACGACATGGCAGTGATGTGCTGGGCCGGATTCGACACCTCCCGCTCATCAGCCTCGGCAGCCACCACGTTTTCCGGGAGCGCGGCCTTGGGGACTGCCGCTGATTCAGCCTTCACCACTTTGGCCGGAGCCGAGGCGACGACCGGGTGTGGCTTCGCCTCCACCGACGCGGTCACGCGTTCTGTCCTGGCCGGCGTCTCGGCGCGCTTCGCGTCAACGGACTGCGAGGTGCCATCCACGGAGATGACGACCCGGTTTCCGTCCGCGCGCACGTCATACTGAGACGCCTTGTCCAGCGCCAGCAGCACCCGGCCAACGCTCGCGCGCTGATCAGAGAACTGGGACGCCACGACACCGGAAACCGGTCCAGAGCCCTCGTGGTGTCCCTTGATGCCGGTCGCATCCGCCGACGACAGGTCCACGACCAGGCGCTCCGGCCCGCTCAGCCGGAACACGGTAAAGGTCGGTGGCCGGGTGCCGGTCACCACCACCTGGGCACCCGAGCCCGTGCGGGACACATCAAGTCCCCGCAGCGTATTCAGCTCGGCACCATGCACCCTGGCGCCCACAAGAACGACCGCCCATGCGGCCGCCAACATCCACTTGCCCCTCGTCACAGCGCTCTCCTCGAGCATGCGTCCCCTCAACAAGTTGGAAGCGGGCCACCGCCCGCGGGAGCGCCTTGGAGGGCGCTACTCTCCGTAGTTCCTGCCCGTCATCATGTTGTAGGCGGGGTCCTGCTTCGCATCAGGCTTCAACTGCAGTGTCACCGGATTCTTGATGATCTCTCCGTTGCCGGAGAACACCTCTGTCACCGTCACCGAGTCACGAAGAATCTGAGTGACCTTGCCGCCCTGACGTCCCATGCGAGTGTTGCGACGCACGATGTGCCCACGTCCGGCCGGGTCTTCGACCATCGCGACGGGGCTTGCATCCCCGGTCACCACGGCAACGAGCTTCAGCTGATCCAAGTCGAACGAGCAGAGGGGCTCGTTGCAGGCGGCCACGGGGTTGGCGTTCACCGGCCCCAGCTCGTCGATCGGACTCCGGAAAGGGTCGCGCTTCCCCACCGGGTTGTACACATAGCTGTAGGAGGGAGCCGCCTGCGCACCAGTCTCGGTGGGGGCCGCCTTCACAGGGACTGCCGCCGCAGCCTTGGGCTTTGCAGGCGGGGGCGCAGGAGCCGGCGGCTCCTCGCACGCAGCAAGCACCAGTGCGAGCATCGCGGTGGTCATGGTGGCCTTGAACGTCTTCATCCTCACTCCCCTTGTCGCCCTACTTCTTGAGCGGATCAAGTTTCTATTTCTTCGAGTTCGAGTTGCCCGCGGTCGACGCAGCGGCCTTCTGTTCGACGAACCGGAACGTCGTGGCCTGGAACTCGCTCTGCAAGACGACCTTCTCGTTCTTGAGTTTGGCCGAGTCGAACTTGATGTTGTTGACGTTGACGATGCGGCGCATGTTGGCCATCTCCTGAAGGAAGAGCGCAATCTCGTGGTAGTTGCCGCTCACCGTCATCTTGATGGGGATGCGTGCGAAGAACTCCCCTCCCCCGACAGACTCCTTGCCAGGGGTCACGCTGGAGAGTTCCAGACCGCTCTTCTTCCCGATGTCGTTGATCTGCGCGAGCAGCTCCTCGATGTCACGCTGCTCCGGAAGTTCCGTGAGCGCCTCCGAGAGCTTCTGCTCCAGCACGTCCATCTCGCGCCGACGCTCATTCAGGTTCTGAGCAATCTCACTCTTGTCCGCCAGTTCCAGGTCCAGCTTGCGGCGCTCGGCCACGGCCCAACCGATTTCTTCCTCCGTGGGCTGGATGACCATGAAGAAGTTGGCGGCCGTGAGGGCACCGACGACGAACGCCAGGCCCCCGAATTTGATGGCTGGCGGCGCCTTGACGAATTGATCCAGGTACTTGTCCATGACGGGCAGCCTTGTCAGATGGCGTAGTTGGAAGTCATCGTGATCTTGAACTCGACCAGGATCGGGACCCCGACCTGCGCACCGCCAACCTGCTTGGCAGTCTGCAGATCGATGTTCTTGAAGAACGGGGACACCTGCGCATCCGGGAACTCTTCGATCGTGGCATCCGAGGTGAGCATCTCGACTCGTGCCGTCTTGCTGTCCCGGCGCCGGTCCACCAGGCGCCCCATGCCCTTGGGCGTCCACACCACGCCGTTGAGTCCCCGCATGAACTCGGCGACTTCGTCATGACTGACGGCCGAGCCATCAATGGAGACCGCGTTGTTGTTCTCCGAGAACGTCTTCACCCACACCTTCTTGGGTGTCGCAGACGCGAGTGCGTCCATCATGCGAACAGGCCCGCTACGGCCCTTGCGCAGCGCATCCAAGACGGCCAGCTTCTTCTCCACTTCGGCCTTCCGGGTGTTGATGTTCTTGACCTCGCCGATGATCTTCTCCAGCTCGGCAATCCTCGCCTTGGTTGAAGCGACGCCCGCTTGGTGCGCCTCAAGCTCGCTCTGTCGGTCGTCGTACCAAAGGTAGTTGGCAACGCCAGCGCCAATCAGGACCACCGCGAAGAGGACCAGCACCTGCCGGCCCATCTCACGCTTCTTCACCGCCCGGACGGGCAGCAGGTTGATGCGAATCATCATGTGCGTCGTCTCCAGAGGGTGGTCCGGTCAAGCCAGCTTGTCGCCCGGGCGCCGCAGCGCCAGTCCCACGGCCACCGCCGCCATGGGCGCCACGTCCATGATGAACGCGGGGTCGAACTTCCGGTTATCCACTTCGATCTTGCGGAAGGGGTTGAGGATCTCCACCGGTACACCCGTGCGCGCTTCGATGGTCTTGAACAGCGCGGGAATCTTCGCAGTGCCGCCCGACAGGTAGACCTTGCTGAAGTTCGAGTCGGCCGCGGTACCCGCGTAGAAGTCCAGCGAGCGCTGGATTTCGCCCGCGACCTGTTCGGCGACGCTGGAGAGCACCCGCTCCACGTCCTGCGGTACCACCGCGTCCGCGTCAGCGCCGTTGCCACCGATCTTCAGCGCCTCGGCCTCCTCGTAGGAGACGTTCAGCTGCTTCTGGATCTCCTCGGTGAACTGGTTGCCGCCGATGGTGACGTCGCGCGTGAACACCGTCGCGCCGTTGGAGATGATGTTGATGTTCACCACCGAGGCGCCCGCGTTGATGAGCACCACCGTCTCGCGCTCCGGCACGTCATAGTTGACGGAGAACATGTTCTGGACGGCGAAGGCATCCACGTCCACCACCACCGGGGCCAGGCCCGCCTCGGAGACCACCGTGGTGTAGTCGTTGATCATGTCCTTTTTTGCCGCGACCAGCAGCACGTCCATCTGTCCCGTGGCGTCGTTGCCGCCGCCGTCGAGGATCTGCGTGTCGATGTTGACGTCCTTCACATCGAACGGGATGTACTGCTCCGCCTCCCACTGGATGCTCTCCTCGAGCTCATCCTGGGACATGCGAGGCATCTGAATCTTCTTGATGATGACCGAGTGGCCGGACACGCCGATGGCCACGTCCTTGCCCTTCACCTTCAGCTCGGACATCAGGTCCTGCACGGCCTGGACAATGGCCGTGGAGTTCATCAGCGCGCCGTCGACGATGGCCTCCGGAGGCAGCGGCTTCATCCCGAAGCTCTGCAGCGCATAGATGACCTCGCCGCGCTTGCGCTGCTCCTTGAGGAGAATCATCTTGATGGACGTCGATCCGATATCCAGGCCGAGTACCAGTTTGCCCTTCGCCATGCGTGACTCCGTCGAGAGGCAGCCAGCGTAGCACTGGCCGTCAACCCCTCCTAAAAAGTGCCTGGAGCCCGCCTGCCCTCCGGACGGACGGGAGCCTCGCACCACCCCAACTGCGCCGGGCCCCTCAACACCGTCGCGGAGGCCCGATTTTCCGGCCTCCGGCGCGTTCCGTCAAATGCCAGCCGGCAGTCCGGTTCCTGGACCGGCCCCGCACGTCACCCGCGCTCCGCCTCAGCATCCGGATCAATGCCGTACTCCTTGATTTTGTAGAGGAGCGCCCGGTGACTGATGTCCAGCAACTCCGCGGCCCGGGTGCGGTTGCCCTTCGTCTTTCGCAAGGCGGCTCGGATGTAGGACTCTTCCAGCTCCCGGATGGCTCGCTTGAGCGACAGGTCACCACCACCCTGTAGCACCGGCTCCCCATGTTGCTTCTCGCCATGAGGGACAGGTGGGGACGCGGCCCACAGCCTTTCGGGCAGGTTCGCAGGAAGGATGTGCGGCTCGTCCGCCAACAACACGGCACGCTCCATGGCGTTTTCCAACTCACGGACGTTTCCAGGCCATGCGTAGGACTTCAGGAGCGCCTCGGCCTCTGCGGTGAGCCCGGCGACGGGAGGCTCTCGGTTCAGCTCGCGGTTGAACCGAGCGATGAAGGCTCGCGCCAGCAGTGGCACGTCCTCACGGCGCTCCCGCAGGGGAGGGACGCGGAGGTTCACCACGTTGAGGCGGTAGTACAGGTCCTCACGAAAATCCCCCTTCGCGACCAGGCGAGACAGGTCGCGCAAGGTGGCTGCCACCACACGCACGTTGACCTTCTCGACGCGATTCTCCCCTACCGGCCGGATTTCTCCCTCTTGGAGGACACGCAGCAGCTTCACCTGGGCGGCCAAGGGAAGCTCCCCCACCTCATCCAGGAAGAGGGTGCCCCCGTCGGCCTCCGCGAAGAGGCCTCTCTTGGCGGTGCGTGCGTCCGTGAAGGCGCCCTTCGCGTGGCCAAACAGCTCACTCTCGATGAGGCCGGAGGGAATGGCACCGCAGTTGACCGCGACGAAAGACATGGGCGCGCGGGGACTGCGAACATGAAGCTCCCGCGCGATGAGCTCCTTCCCGGTGCCGCTCTCGCCACTGATGAGCACGGTGGTGTCCACCGGCGCGAGCCGCGCGACCTGGCGCAGCAACGCATGCAGCGCCGGGCTCTCTCCGAGGATGTGCCCCCCGGGCGTTGAAGGCAGGCTGGCCTGCTTCAGCCGCCGGTTCTCGCGAACCAGCCGCTCCCGCTCTTCCGCCTTTCGAAGGACGAAGACGATTTCGTCCGGTTTGAATGGCTTCTGGACGTAGTCGAACGCGCCCGCGGCGACGGCTTGGAGCGCCTGTTCCTGCGAGCCGTAGGCGCTCATCACTACGGCCGTCAGCGCGGGGTGCGAAGCCAGGGCCTCACGCAGGACGACGAGGCCATCCTTCTTCGGCATGCGCACGTCGCACAACAGCACGTCGTAGTCACGCGCGGCGAGTTCCTTCAGCGCGTCCTCGCCATCGGCCACCGCGCGCACTTCGTAACCGTGGCCGGTGAGCACCAACGTGAGGATGTGCCGGATGGAGGGCTCATCATCGGCAACGAGAATGGTGCGGAACAGGGGCATGGCCGTCTCCGCACATCATCGCCTACCCGCGACAGGGCCGATAGCTTCTGGCCCGAAGACGCAAGCATTTTCCTCAGGGTACGGGCAAGCACACGGTGAAGCGGGCTCCACCACTGGGGATGTTCTCTGCCTCGAGCCTGCCGCCCATGACCTGCGCCAGGCGCTGCGACACCGCCAGTCCCAATCCCGTCCCCTCACGTCCTTTGGTCGTGAAAAAGGGCTCGAACAGGCGCGGCATGACGTCCTCGGGGATGCCCGTCCCGTCATCCTCCACGAGCAAACGAACTTCACCCGCCGCCTGTCGCGTGGCAACCCGCACACGTCCCTGCCCCCCCATGGCCTGGGCGGCGTTGAGCAGCAAGTTGATGACAATCTGCGAGAGCGGACCTGCGTCCGTGCGTGCAAGCGCCCCAGGCTCCAGGTCGAGCGTCACCGTCACGCCCGACAGCTCAGGGGAGGCACGAACCAGGCGCACACACGTCTCTACCACCGGGCCGACCTCTACCGGCCCTGGCGACGTGGCACCGGGGCGTCCCAGGTCAAGCAAGCCCCGGATGATGCGGTCGATGCGCTGCACTTCGTGGTCGATACGCTCCAGGAAGTCCTTCAGTTCCGGCGTGTCCGCCTTGACACGCGCCAGTGCCACGTAGCCCAGGATTCCCGCCAGCGGGTTGCCTACTTCGTGGGCGACGCCCGCGGCCAGCCGTCCGACTGTGGCCATGCGCTCCGAAGCAACCAGCTCCGTCTGCGTGCGAGCCAGTTGGGCATGCGACGCGCGCAAAGACGCCATTTGCGCGCGAGTGAGCGCCTGTTCCTCGCGGAGCGCCTCCGCCATCCGCTGCAGGGCGCGCTGGATGCGAGACACCAGCGTTCCTCCCTGGGTCGGAACCAGGTGCGCCTCCCAGTCCAACCGACCGAACTGCTCGACCACCGCCTCGGTGCGGCGCAGCGGGCGTCCCACCATCAGGTCCAGCACCACGTAGGTGAGGACCGTCAACGCGACCAGGTCGAGCCCCAACACCCAGGGTAGGAGGCCTTGCACACGAGCCAGCGTCGCTTCTTCCGCGCTTCCTTCGGGGACCCAGCGGCGGAGCGCGTCCAACAGCCGGAGGAGTACCGGTTGTACGGACAGCCAGGTGAGCCCCGACGACAGAGCCCCCAGCAGGAACGCGACGCTGGCAATCCGCCACTTCATCGCATCCCCGTACCACTCATGGCAGGCCGCCCAGCATCATGGCGATATCCGCAGGCAGCACCCGGTAAAGCCACGGCCCCAGCAACAGGAGCTCCAGCCCCGCGAGCGCCAGCCAAGGTCCAAAGGGAATGCTGGTGCGCTCCGGGACCCATTCTTCTTCCTCACCCTCGTCGTCCAAGGGTGCATCAGGGATGGGCTGGACCAGCAGGCACACCGGAACCAACAGCAACCGCTTCCAGAGCGGGAGGCCCGGCTGCGTGAACTCCCAGGTCATCGTGAGCGGGGGCGCATCCCCCGCCGGCTCATCCTGGGTGTTCTCCGTCCGAGGTCCAGCGCGCCCTGTCGCCAAGAGCATCAGGATGCCCACCACGGCCCCTTGCATGGACGCGAACAACAGGACGCCCAGCAGCGCGCGCCACGACAGGAAGGCTCCGAGCATGGCAACGAGGTACTTGTCCCCCGCGCCCAGCGCCTCTCGCTGGAACACCTTCCATCCGACGTACTCCATCATCCGGAAGGACAGAAAGCCCACTGCCGCACCAATCAGCGCATCACGGAAGGCGTCCATCCCCAGGGGGAACGCCAGGGCAATCCCCGCCAGCATTCCCGGCACCGTCATGGACAGAGGCAGAATCCAATGGTCCAGGTCAATGAAGGCGAGCGGCACCAGCAAGGATACGAGCACCAGCGCCGGCACCAATTCGTACGTCCAGCCAAAACGGCGCAGGCACGCGAAGAACAGGAGCCCTGTCAGGAGTTCCACCAACGGGTAGCGCACGGAGATGGGCGCGCCGCAGCCCCGACAGCGCGCCCGAAGCGCCAGCCAGGACAGCAACGGGATGTTCTCGTACCACGCCAGGACGTGCCCGCACCGAGGGCATCGCGAGCGTGGTCGCACGATGCTCTGGTCCAGCGGAACCCGCGCGATGACGACATTGAGAAAGCTGCCCACGCACAAGCCGAGCACGAACAGGAACACGGCGAACAGGGGCCCGAAGTATCCCGGCAGGGAAGAATGCGTCACAGGGGACGCATCCTACCCGAGCTTCAGCGGAAGTCGCGCCGCTCGAACACAATCGCAGCCAGCACGCAGAAAAGTGCTCCCCACCCCAGTGCGTAGAGCGTGGCCGAGCCCAGCTCCACCGCCGTCACCTCGATGCCATAGGTCGCACGCGGCCGGAAGTTCAGTCGCTCCAGGTTGGGCAGGGCGTAGTAGGTGGCCTTGCTGACCCATTGGATGAGCTCCACCTTCGACGCGGCCCCCAGGTTGTAGATGTCCGAGCAGAGGTGCCCCGCGAAGTACAACCCCGTTGTCACCAGCGCGGAGACAAGCTGGCTGGCGAAAGTGGACATCAGGAACCCGGCGCTGGTGAGGACGAACAACTCCAGGTAGAGCCCTCCGAGCGCAGCCAGCTGCGGCTGGGTGATGGGTGAGCGGTGAAGGACGAGTTGCACCCAGAACAGCAGCGTCATCGCGACCAGCAACACGCCCAGAGTCAGCATGTTGCCAGCAAGCCGGGCCAGCAAGAACCGGGTTCGCGACAGCGGCTTGGACACCATCAAGAAGATGGTCCTTCGCTCGATTTCCCGGCTGATGAGCCCGGACGACAGGTAGATGGAGAGGAAGACGAGCAGCAGGCTCATCACCCCCAGACCGAAGTCCGTCACCACCCTGTCGAAGGTGCTGACCGTGACCTCCGTGACGAGCGTCGTGGCCAGGAGGAGTAGCAGGGCGAACGCGGCGACCAGCACCGTCACCCGGTTGCGACGCGCCTCGCGGAACCCATTCCACGCCATGGCAGCGAAGGCCCCCATTACTGAATCTCCCCGCCCACGGTCTGCCCACCTGCCTGCTTCATCGCTTCCAGGAAGAGGTCCTCCAAGGAGAAGCGCGCGGGCTGTACCCGGCTGACACGCCCGCCCTTGCTGATGACAGTCTGCAGCAGCCCATGCGAATCAGCGTCCGGGATCCGCAACAGCACGCGACTGTCCAATTGCTGCGCGTGCTCATAGCTGAATCCCAGAGATTGGAGCACCTCCAGTGGCAGCCCGTGCACCACCATCTCCACCGATGGGGCCTTCGCGGACACCAAGTCCTGAACGCTGCCCTCCTGGACCCTCCGCCCCCCCACCAGCACCACCACTCGGTCACAAAGCGATTCGACATCCGAGATGATGTGCGTACAGAAGAGGATGGTCGTCCCCTTCGCGCGCTCGGCCAGGATCAAGTCCCGCATCTGCCGGCGCCCCAGCGGATCCAAACCGGAGGTGGGCTCATCCAGCACCAGCAAGCGAGGCCCACTGATGAGCGCCTGAGCCAGCGCCGTACGCTGCACCATGCCCTTGGAGTAGCGGCGAATCTGCAAGTCGGACGCGCGCCCCATCCCCACATCGCCGAGCACCCGATCTACGCGCTGATCCAACTCATGACCGCTCAGGCCGAAGATGCGCCCGGCCAACGTCACGAACTCACGCCCGGTGAGGTACTCATAAAGCGAAGGGTTCTCCGGCAGAAAGCCCACTTGCCGCCGAACATGCGGCCGATCTGGTGGCTCTCCGAAGAGCAAGGCCTGCCCCTGCGAGGCCCGCACCAGCCCCATGAGAATCTTGATGGTCGTGGACTTGCCCGCCCCGTTCGGCCCCAGCAGTCCGTAGACCTGGCCTGGGGCAATCTCAAGGTCCAGCCCCTGGAGCGCCTTGACCTGCTTGTTGAGGAAGAAGCCCACCTTGTACGTCTTGGACAACCCCCGGATGGAAACTGGCAGGTTCGGATCCGACGCGCCCGCGACTGTCATGGCATCTCCTCCGGAAGGTCGAACTGAATGCCACCCGCCGCGATGTCTTCCCGCAGCTCATCCTTCTTCTTCTGGTCGAACATCTCCAACCTGTAGATTCCCGAGGTGGAACGCGCGCGCCCCTGCCTGTCGATGAAGAACTGTCCCTCCAGCGGATCTACGGGCATGGCCCTCAAGTAGCCCGCGCGCACCAGGACAGGGACCGCCTTGGGGCGCTCTCCCCGGTCACGCTGGTAGGCCGCAACAGCCTCGTCGATCTGCGTCAGCAAGCGCTCTCGAAGCAGCTCCTTGATGCGGTGTTCGTAGAAGGCTCGTGACTCGTCGTCCTCCGCACCGTCACGCAGCATCTGCGCCAGCTGAAGCCCCATATCGATGTTGCCAGCCTGCGCATAGAGGCGCGTGGCGAGTTGCAGCAGATAGGGGGGCGTCTCAGGGTACTTCGACAACTTCATGAGCTGGTCGGCAGCTGTCTTGTAGTCCCTGTCATACGTCATCTTGTTGTAGGCCAGTTGGAACAGGAACCGGCGGTCGTCCGGGAACTCAACCAGCCCCTTGCTCAGCAGCCGGGATGACAGGTCCGTGTTCACCCATTCGTCCCGCCCCACGTTGACGGGGGTGGTGATGGCGCCCCACTCGTAGACGTACCTGAACTTGGGATCGAGGTCCGTCGCCAGATCCGCGTAGAAGAACACGTCCCTGTATTCCGTGTCCGTGTTCGCGCGGCCGACCTGCTGGATGGACTGGAGCCAGTAGAAGTCGGCCAACAACGGCTTCTGCGCCGCCCCCACGATTTCGAGGAACTCTCGCCGGGGGAGGATGGGCCCATCCTTCGTCCGCAATGGCTTGGCCGGCTTCTCTGCCATCACTGCGATGGCGCATACAGCCAGACACAGCACGACGCTCCGCATGAGTTCCCTGGGGTTGTAGAATTGAGAAAGGCCGCCCTCCTGGGGGAGAGCGGCCCGAAGAACAGTGGACCCTCCACTGCTCATTCCACTGAAGGAATGCGAGTTACTGGGCCGCGCCGTCGCAGGCGACGTCGTTGCGCGTGTTGTAGGGGGTGCCGGAGGCAACGTTACCCGCCTCGGAGCACGGACCCACCTGGCCAGAGCCCTCGAAGCCGGCGATCACCCAGTCATCGAAGGTCGCCTCGTTGTCCGCGTTGCCACGCGCGCCAGCGAAGAAGTTGCAGTTGGGGCAGTCTGCGATGGTCGGCTGCACACCGAGGGTCGTGTTCCACCCGGCAGCGCCCTGGGGCACGAAGCGGGCGACAATCGGGGTCGGATCGTCGATGGCGCTGTTGGCACCGAAGCGGAACGAGTCGTTGGAGATGCACGGAACGCCGGCAGCAGGCACCGGAAGGTCAGCCGCATTGCGCACCTCGCAATCGCCGGCCGCAGCAGACACACGGTAGCCGTAACGGTTGCCGCGCTCCGGCGCGAAGCCGATTTCGTTGGCGAAGTCGGAGTAACGGTCCTTCTCGGAGAAGAACGACTTCTGCGCGGTGTACAGCGCCTTGAGGTTCGTCTTCGCCTCGGACTGCTTCGAGCGGGCCTGGAACTTGATGAAGTTCGGGATGGCGATGGCGGCCAGGATGCCGATGATGGCGACCACGATCATGAGCTCGATGAGCGTGAAGCCACGGTTGCGGGGGTTGAATCGCGAGACGCGCATGGGGGTCCTCAGAGAAGGTTGCAACGGGGGGCACTGCGCCCGCGGATGGGATTAGCACTACGCATGCCAACCCAGGTGCGCACGCCAAGCCCCCCAATTCTCAAGGCTTGGAACAATCCCCTCGGCGAGGATGGGTCCAGGGCTGACAAAATTCGGCAGTGATGCTGACGATAACTGTCGATCAGCCTACGCATCCGAAGCGCTCCCGGGCTCCAAGTCATCCGTCAGCCCATGCTTGGCCAACCGGTAGCGGAATGAACGGAACGAAAGGCCCAGCAACTCCGCAGCACGGGTCTTCACGCCCCCGGCCTGCTTCATCGCCGCGACGAGATAGCGCCGCTCGCTGTCGTCGAGATGCCGCTCCAGGTTGAAGCCCGCCCCCAGCCCTGGCTCACTGCCCTCCCCGGGACGCACGGCGGGGTCTGTATCGCCCCTCACTGCGGGTGGAAGCGTGGAGGGCCCCAGGAGGTCTGAATCCGACAGGGTCGCGGCCCGCTCCACCATGTTCTGCAGCTGCCGCACGTTGCCTGGGAAGGGATAGCGCTCCAATAGCCCCAGTGTCTCGGGGGAGAAACGCAGACCGGGTCGCCCCAACTCCTCCGACAGTCTGGACAGGAAGTAGTTCGCCAGCAGCGACACGTCGCCGGAACGCTCGCGCAGCGGAGGCAGCTCCAACGTGATGACGTTGAGCCGGTAGAAGAGGTCCTCACGAAAGCGTCCGGCCTTTACTTCGGCTTCGAGCCGCCGGTTCGTTGCCGCGATGACACGCGCCTGGAAGGGAATCTCCGCGGCGCTGCCGACCGGCTTCACCTTCCGCTCCTGGAGCACACGAAGCAGCTTCACCTGCGTCGCGAGCGGCATCTCCCCGACCTCGTCCAACATGACGGTGCCATCGCCTGCGGCCACCAGGAGGCCAGAGCGGTCGGTGGTCGCGCCAGTGAATGCCCCCTTCACATGCCCAAAGAGCTCGCTCTCCAGCGTCCCCTCGTTCAACGCCGCGCAGTTGAAGGGCAGGAAGGGACGCGCGGCTCGAGTGCCGCGCATATGGATGGCCCGCGCCACCAGTTCCTTGCCCGTCCCGCTCTCCCCCGTCACCAGCACCGTGCTGCGGCCGGAAGCGACTTTCTCCACCAAGGCCCAGACCGCCTGCATGCGCTCGCTCTGTCCCACCGCGCCATCCAGGCCGGGAAACAGCCGCGCCCTGAGACCACTGTTCTCCTGACGGAGCGTTCGCTTCTCCAGCGCCTTCTGCACCAGGAGCCGCAACTCCTCGTTGTCGAAGGGCTTGCAGATGTAGTCGTAAGCGCCTTCCCGCATCGCTTCGACCGCTGCCGCGGGCGTGCCATAGGCAGTGATGAGCACCACCTCGGGAGAAGCCGACCGGGCCCGGGCCGCCCGCAGGACGTCGAGGCCACTGCCCGTGCCCAGCTTCAAGTCGGAGATGACCAGGTCCACCCCGTCCAGGGCCAGCACATCACATGCGGCCTTCACACCGGCCACGCTCGTCACCGAGTACCCCTCCCGCTGAAGCAACAGCTCGAGGTACTCACGCATGGACAGTTCGTCATCGACCACGAGGATGTGGCCGCGCGACCCCAGGTCTCCTCCCTGTACGGATGTCACAGCGGCAACCCCACCACGAACTCGGTCCCCTCATCACGGTTCGAGCGCACCCGGATGGAACCTCCGTGGGCCCGGATGATGGAGTGCGCGGTGGACAACCCCAGCCCCGTGCCGCCATCGCGTGTGGTGAAGAACGGCTCGAACAAGTGCCCCATCATCTCCTCCGTGATGCTCCCCCCCGAGTCCCAGATGCGGATTCTCGCCTCATTCTCGCTCCGAGTCAGCGCGACCTTCACCTCACCGCGCGGGCCTGCGGCCAGAAAACCGTTGCGCACGAGGTTGATGAGCACCTGCCGCAGCTGATCCGGGTCAACCGAGACCGGGAGAGGCTCGGGCGCGGTGACTTCGACCCGTACGTCACGTGCCAGTGGATCCACCCGGAGCATGTCCATGGTTTCCGTCACGAGCGAGGCAAGTGGAACCCTCCGCAAGCTGGGCACCGGGGGACGAGCAAAGCGCAGGAACTCCTCGACGAGCCGTGCCAGACGATCCGACTCGCGCATCAAGATGTTGGTGAGCTTCTGGGCAACGTCATCCCGTGCATCCTGCGCCAGCAACTGCGCCGAGCCACGCATGGACGCCAGCGGGTTGCGCAGTTCGTGCGCCAGCTGCGCAGAGAGTGCGCCCAGGCTGGCGAGCCGATCGGCCCTCTTCAGGTCATCCTCCATCCGGCGGAGCTGGGTGAGGTCCTGGAAGACCATGAGCAAAGCCCCGGGCTCCCCCTCCAGTGGCGTTACCGACAGCCCCAGGATGCGCCGCTTCGCGCCCTTTCCCACCACCAATTCACTGCGAGGAGATCGAGGCGCCAGGACCGAAACGCCAGGAAGAAGCGCTTCGACTTCGACGCCAGCGACCTGCGTGGGGTCGACCTGGAGGATTCCGCAACCGGCGGGATTGACATACGTCACGCGGCGCTGCGCATCACACGTGGCCAGTCCCGACGGCATGGAGGAGAGAATCTGCTGTTGAAGCCGCCCCAACCGCTGGAGGTCCGCCTCGCGAGCAGACAGGGCGCCACCTGTCGCGGAGAGCTGACGTGAGAGATAGCCCGACAGCACAGCGATGAGGCCCAGGGCCAGGGAGTTGCTGCCCAGGACGAAAAGCACCCGCGTGGGCGGCATCAACCCACCAGACGCGCCGTCCAGGAGTCGTGAGCCCATGACCAAGGCCCCAAAACACAGGGCAGACGCAGCAGCAGCCCAGAGCGCGCCTCGGCGGTCCAGGACGACCGACGCGCCGATGACGGCCAGGCTGTAGAGAAACGTCAGGGGCGAGTCGGAGCCACCGCTGAGGTACACGAGGCCAGTGGCGATGACGACGTCGCCCACGACCTGCACCCAGGCGTCCCCGAGCCCCCCC
>NZ_VHLC01000133.1:0-21080 GCF_006547355.1 Myxococcus sp. AB036A
GGGCGGTGGCTGTGGCCCGGCGGGAGGGGCTGCGCCGCTTCTTGGCGGCGAGGGATTCCTCGATGCGGCGGATGAGGTACGTCTTGTTCGGGCTGCGCGTCTCCTCGCCCACCACTTCGCGGAAGCGGGCGCGCAGCTCCGTCAAATTCATGGACTCCAGCTTCTTCGTCTTCGGGGCGGTGGTGCGGGGCATGGTGGTGTTTTCCTTTCCGGGCCGTGGGTACACGTCTGCCATTCACAAGGGCGGCCCTCATGCGTTGGTGCCCCGCTGGGCGGGGCGTGGTTGGTGAGAGGAGGCGCTACTTGCTGCGGGGGTTGCTGGCGGCGCTCAGGCCGGCCTGATAGGCGGCTTCGAGAGCCTCCTTCAGGCGCCACACCGGCACGTCGTGAAAGTCGAGGCTGTCGCTGTTGCGTGTCTTCAGTGTTTCGATGTTGAGCGTTTCGCTTGCGATGCGTTCGAGGGTTGCCTCGGGCGCCCGGGCAGGCTTCGCGGTGCGTGGCTTGCGGGGTGTCATTGTTTCATCCTTCCATGCGCCCTTGGGTGGCGCGCGTGAGGCATACACGCTCTGTTGCGCGCGTATGGCAAGTCATTGTGCGCTGGGATTGCGACGACTCTCGGGCTGCTTCGGGGCGGCAACGCGAGTGCTGCCGGCTGCGTCGAGCCCAGCTTGGTAGGCCGCTTCGAGGGCATCCTTCACTTCCCACACCGCGACTTCGCGGAAGTCGATGGGGCCGATGCGCGTCCGCAGCGTGTCGAAGCCCATGTGCCTGTTGGCGATTCTCTCAAGCGCTGCATCGCGCGATGGGGGGATGGCCTGCTCTTCGGAGTGTTCTTCGGAGGCGCTACGCGCCTCGGGGGTGTCTGTCATGGCTTTTTCTGGCGCGCTTGCTCGCAAGCGCGTGCGTGCATACGCGCTCTGTTTCAGGTGCAATGCAAGTCGCTATTTGCGCAGGTGCGCGAAGCACTCCAAGTCGATGGCGCGCGGGTCGAAATGCACGAAGGAGGTGGTGCCGTCCGGGCGAATGGGGGCGGCGTCGATGCAGTCCTCGGCCGTGACGCCTCCGAGGCGCGCCAGCTTCTCGTTGTCATTCACATAGTAGTCGTCCGCGTCGGGGTTGGCGTCGGGGCGCAGGCCGCCGCGCAGCACCGCGAAGATACGGACCTTCTGCCCCCGGAGGCCGGGGATTTCGTTGCCGAGGTAGGTGGTGTCAGTGCCGATAACCATGGGTGTCTCCCTGGCGCGCAGTGGGGAGCGCGCGAAGACATACACGCTCTGCTCCGCGCTGATAGCAAGTCGCCTGCTTGGGAAAGCCGCGCCAGGGACTCCGAGCGACAGGAGCGCCTTCGTTCCGACTACAGCGGCGTCCGGACGCGGCGCTGGCCGTCCAGACGCTGTTGCAGGGCTGGGCTGTTACGCGCGGCGTGGCGCCTTCCACGCTGCCTTGTCGCCGCGTCGGAGTTGTTCCCCTTCGAGGAGGAAGACGTCGTTTGACGCCGTCACTTCCCCTGGGCGTGGCCCCTCGTTGTGCTGCATCCCTTCGGCGGTGAAATCGCCGCGGACGGCGACGCCGGCAAGGACGCATTCGAAGGGGAGGTGCTGCTGCATCATGACGTAGACATTTGCGTCGGCGTCCAGCTTCGCAAGGATGCTAATGAGCTGTTTCACTTTCATGAGGCTCTCCGGGGTGGTGTGTGCCGTTGGTGTTGGACATACACGCTCTCTTCTTGCGGGGTAGCAAGTCGAGAAGAGAGGAATTGTGCCTCCAGAGGGCGTTGGCGGTGTGTCCGGTGTCAGGACGTACTGGGCGTGTCTTGGCTTGACGCTTCGGGGTGGGCGCGCCGCTCGCCAGGCGGCACCTCGATTCTCAATCCCTGGGGGAACCAGCGCTCGCGAGCCTCTTGCGAAAGGGGACGCACCACCACCTTGCCGGCGCCGCCCCCCTTGGGCTTGAGCACCGTGTGCAGGCGCCCGCGTTGGACGAGCTCGGCATGGAGATGGTCGACGAGGAGTCGGTGCAGGTGCCCGAAGCTGCCTGGCGTGGGGTGCTCCGGCTCACCCTCCGGCGCGCGGATGAGGAACTCGGTGGAGCGGCAGGAGGGGCAGGGCGGGAGCTGGACGAGGCCGTCGTCCACGTCCTCGCGACGCGCGACACCGACCTCCAGGGTGCCAAGGGAGAGGCGATTGCCGCTGCCGCACCGGGCGCAGCGCTGAAGTACATCCTCGGCGGTGACTTCGTGAATGGCCATGGGCGTCCTCACGCGACAGCGGTGTACGAGCCGTACCAGTACGTCGCGGCGAGGCCTGAGAGGTTTTGGTGGCTGTAGAAGGCGAAGCCGTCTCTGTCGGGCACCATGACGGTGGGGTTGCCGACGAAGCTGCCGCTGGTGGCGTAGGGGGTGAGGGTGATGGAGGAGGGCGCGGTGGGAAAGCGGCTGCGGAACGTCACCGAGCCGCCCCCAGCCAGGTTGTCGTGCGCGGCCGTGTCGCTGTTGCTGTACTGGAGGCCGAGCCGGCCCACCTCGCGCACGCTGCCCGCCACTTCGAATGAAGTGTTGCTGGCGGTGCTGCTCAGTGGGAGTCGCAACGTGCGCGTCCAAGAGGTGAAGGTGACGCCAGCGCTGGAGTCATGGAGGAACTCCGCCTCGTTGCGCGAGAGGCGGAAGCCGGCGGCAGCCGCGCCGGTGGTGTCCCGGGCCCAGGCGCTCCCATTCCAGGAGGCGTTGAGGGTGAACCACACCGAGTCGCTGTCAGCGTAGAGGCGCAGCCGCGCGGCGGCGCCGCCCGCACCTTGGGCGTCGAGGAGAAGGACACGGCCGGTACCCAGGACGGGCTGGAGGATGGCCTTGTGCTGGCCCACCGCCGTTTCGTTGCCGCGGAAGTGCCCGCCGCTGAAGGCCCCGAGGACTTCGGCGAGGGCCGCCTCGACGGTGCCCGCCGTAAGCAGGTTGCCCGTGTCCGCAACGGAGACGGCGGATGCCGCGTGGGCCCCCGCGCCTTGTGTGACGTGCCCGTTGAGAAAGCCCAGAAGCGCGGCCACCTGCTGCCGCAGGCTGCTGGCGGGGAGGGTGTGAGGCGTCCCTGCCAGTGCGTCTCCTCCGACACGAGACGCACCGGGGCTTCCGGCCGTCGTCTCCCCGAGGCGGGTGACGACCTCCTGCAACTGCGCCTGGACGCTGGTGCCGCTGACGTAACCATGGGGCGAGGCGCCAACGGCGCTGGCATGGTGGGCCCCCGTGGCCGCGCCCTGGTGGGTGTTGAGGAAGCCCAGCAGGGAGGAGAGTTGCGCGTCCACGGTGCCCGCCGGCAGCAGGTTGGGAGTGCCGGGCACCGCGTCCGCGCCCACGCGGGAGGCGCCCGGTGTGCCAGCAGCGGCCGAGGAGAGCTTGTCGACGACTTCGTCCACGGCCGTCTGCACCGTGGTGGAGGTGACGAAGCCGTGGGGCGCGTAGTCCACGGCACCGGCCTCGTGCCTCCGGGTGGCGCCGGAGAAGTGTCCGGCCAGCTCGGCGTCCACCTCGTCCAGCGTCGCCTGCACCGTGTCCGCGCTGGGGCTCAGGACGTCCCAGGTGCCGCTCTCCACGGCCACGGAGGTGCCCCGGGCGAAGATGAAGGCCTGGCGGCGGGAGGTATCCAAGTCCGCGGCGAGAATCTGCGTCTGCCCCGGGCGGCGCCGGACGTCACACAACAGCAGCTCGTCGGGCTGGAGGGCGGGCTTGGGCGCCTGGCCGACGGGGCCCTCCGGCGCCTGGCGCACCACCAGCTCGAAGGACTCGTCGCGGCGGAAGTACACCTGCTGGGAGTTGCCGTCCGTGCGAGGCTCGGACAGCAGGCGGGTGAAGCGCAGGAAGATGCCCACCCACCGCTCGCTGCCCGAGGTGGAGACGTCGGTGGGGATGCCGGAGAGGTCCACCGCGCAGTCCACCATCTGCCCGGTGCCGAAGAAGATGCGCTGGCCGAGGTTGTCGTAGGCGCGGCCCGGGGCCGTCAAGTCCACGGAGAGGTTGGGCACGGGAGAGTGCGGCGCGGGCACCGCCCCGGAGATGACGCCGTGGACGCCCAAGTCCGAGGCGAGGTTCCTATCTGCTTGCTCGAGCTGCGCGAAGGCCAAGTCCAGCTCGGCCTCCGTCACGCGCTGCCTGAAGTGAAAATCCAGCCGGTTGCTCATGCCTGCGCCCTCCAGAGGAAGGCAAAGGCACGGCGCGAGAAATCGGGGACATGCCTAGGCGGACGTCAGTGCAGCGTCGTCGTCTCGCCCAGCTCGCTGAGTCCCAGCTCCCAGTGCTCCGGGAGAATGGGCGGCAGGGGCTCCACCAGGTCGATGAAGTGGGTGTGGGCGGGCTTGAGGTACTCGACGAGGGTGCGCAGGCGCTGGCGCTCTGCCGGAGAGAGGCGGCGCTCCACCTCGACGTTGAAGGCGTAGCGGGCGAAGCGCTCCGAGGGACCCAGCACCCAGTCCATGCCCAGCTCGGACTCACCCAGCACGAGGGTGTCTGCTGCGAAGGGAGAGATGGCCCGCACCTCGATGCCGAGGAAGAAGCGGATGGCGTTGCGCAGGCCCAGCGCGGTGCCCTTCTGCTGGTACATGTCCACCAGGATGGCGGCCAGGCGGCGCCGGGCGAGGACGTCCAGCTCGAGCGCGAAGGGGTTGCCCAAGTCCTGGAGGATGGCGTCCAGGAATGCCTCCGGCGCGCGCTCCAGGTCAAAGACGTCGGGGAAGGCGTCCAAGTCAGAGAGGAGCAGGTCCGTCACTTCCTGGAGGCAGGAGATGAAGCGGCGCAGGTCGCCCGTCACGTCGTCGCGGCGGTTGTGGCGGGGCAGCATGTCCCAGAGCTGGAAGCTCCGGGAGGGCGGCCGGGCTGGACGGAAGCCCGCGAAGGTGGCGCGGTGGTAGGGGGCGAGCACCGGGTTGTCGTGCGCGTCCGTCACGCCCTCCACACGCACTTCGTACACCACGTCCGGCGTCAGCTCCGTGTCGAGGCCAAGGTGGACGAGGGTGCCGTCGGCCGCGGCCTCGAGGGAGGCCACCGGGACTGCGGGGGCGCCACGAGGCGTGAAGGTGAAGCGCGCCGAGGACGGCACCCGAACGTCCTCGTCGAAGGCGAGGCGCACGGACTTCGGCGCCAGGGCCTGGGCGCCCACGAGCCGGGGCGCAGTGCGGTCCTCCACGGTGAAGGTGTACGTCTCGTCGAGGAGGTGCGCGCCGCCGGCCGTGGCCGAGGCGACGCGGACGGAGACGGTGGCCTGGCTGGCCAGCGGCACCGCCGGGTGGAGCACCACTCGCAGGGTGTCCGCTGTCTGCGTCACCTCAGCCAGGGGCCCCGTGAAGGCGGGTTGCACCTCGACGCTGGCCCCGCCCTCGAAGGCGAGGACTCCACCCACCCAGACGCGCGTGGCCGCCCGGGCAATGCCGTCCGCGCCGACGTCCACCACCTCCAGCTCCAGCGCGGCATCGACGGGGACGTCCGCCTCCTCGGGGCCCGGAGCGCGGTTGAGGAGGAGGGGGC
Organism: Myxococcus sp. AB036A; assembly: GCF_006547355.1. Classification (NCBI taxonomy): domain Bacteria; kingdom Pseudomonadati; phylum Myxococcota; class Myxococcia; order Myxococcales; family Myxococcaceae; genus Myxococcus; species Myxococcus sp. AB036A. The sequence continues at coordinate 5,507 of NZ_VHLC01000133.1, forward strand.
GGCGCGTCTCGGCGAAGAGGGAGACGGTGTCGACGTAGAGGGCGGGCAGCTCAACCGTGGCCATAGCGGCACCTCACGGGGAGATGAGCTCCAGGCGGACGCCCACCGTGTGGACTCCGGAGAGCTTCGAGACGTTGGCGGCCATGTCTGTGACGAGGCGCTCTCGGCCGGTGCGCCCGAGGCAGCGGGCGTGCTTCACCCCGTCGACGACGAGGGCCGCTTCCCAGGCCAAGCCCGCCGGGGCGCCTGCAGGCACACGCAGGCGCAAGGCGGTGCGGACCAGGTCCACGCCGGTGACGTCCACTACTTGCGTCACCTCGGCGAAGTCCCCGAGGGCCAGCTCGAAGCGGCGTCCCGGCTCCTCGTCTCCGAGCACGAAGAGGTACTCGCCCGAGGCGGGCGTAGCCCGCTGGGGCTGAATGCGGCCCTGCCCCAGGCCCAGGCGACTGGTGAAGGCGGTGAGGGCCATGGCTTCACACCTGTCGGGAGAGCTCGAGCGAGTCGAAGTAGGCCCGGCGCGTGACGTCCCGCACCGCGAAGCCGAAGCCGCCCCGGCCGGAGGTGAGGGGTTGGCTGCCGGAGTTGATGCCGAGGGCGTCGTCGATGAAGTCGGCCATGCCCGGCACGGGCTGCCAGTCGGGAGGCGTGCCAAGTGGGTGCGCGGCCAAGTCGTTGTGGAAGGCCTTGAGGACGACGTCGCCGTTGGCATTGACGATGACGTCCAGGCGCAGGTGCAGCCAGGTGCCCTGGGTGAAGCTGGCGGAGGACTTCAGCAAGACACCGGGCCCATCCGCGTCGGGCAGCCCCGTGGCCACCGCGCCCTTGCGCAGCACCACCCGGTGCGGCTCGTCGTCGGAGAGGCCCAGGAGGTAGGCGGAGTCGTTGACGGAGGTGCCCTGTCCGCAGAGGAAGAGGAAGGGAGCGAAGCCGGTAGGGCCGCCGCCAGGCCCGCGCTGGAGGCAGCCGCGGATGCTGCCTCCCTTGGCCATGGGGGCGAAGTCCGGGAGGTTGGCGAAGAGGGCGACGGCGCCCTGCGCGGCGGTGAGGGAGTTGAAGGCGAACAGGAAGTTGCCGCCGCCCGGGGGACGGGCAATGCCCGCCGTCACGCCCCTGTCCACGGTGGCGATGTCCAGTCCGCCGTTGAGGTAGGTCCAGTCTGCGAGTGCCATGGTGTCCTCACTGCGTGGCGGCCACTGGCCACCCGGTGTCGAAGTCCTCGCTGGGCTGCGTGGTGTTGAAGAGGGCCGCGCGCGTTGCCACGTCCTCCCAGCGCCAGGCGTAGGCCTCGTTGGTGTGCCAGCGCTGCTCGAACCCCTCGTGCGGCAAGTCGTTGAAGAGGCCCGACGCGGAGGTGACGTCCGCCCAGTCCGCGAGGAAGGGCCCCTGGCCCCACGTCTCGACGGCCTGCCCCTCGAAGCGGTGCGGGACAAGCTGCGCGGGCGGCATCTCGAAGAGGAAGCCGTCGTTGTCCCAGCCCCGGGAGAAGGCCTCGAAGCCGTCGCGCTGGCCGGAGAAGAAGGCGAGGGCGACAGGGACGTCGGAGAGGGCGGCGCGCCACACGTACCAGCGCTCGAAGTCCTCGCACGCCTCCTCTGGCACACCGAAGCCCGCCAGGGACTCAAGGCGCGTCACCGCCGTCAGCGTCCAGTGCGCGGCCTCGCCGGGCTGGCCGCCCGCGTCCTCGAAGCTGGGGTTCAGGAGGGCCATGTCAGAGGAGCCCTCCGGTGTCCCCGTCCTGCAGCGTGACGCTGCCCAGCACCGGCAGCTCCCTCACCGTCAGCTTCACATCCGCGGGCAGGCCGTTGAGTGTCAGGTCCATTCGCGCGTCGCCCAGTTTCCGCACTCCGGGCACGTCGCGGATGACGTTGAAGACGTCGGACCAGGCCACCTCTCCGGCCGGGAGGCCCTGGGCGTCCTTGAGGTTGAAGCCGAAGTCGATGCGCGGGTTTGGCGTGCCGTCCGGCTCGCTGACTCGGAAGTATGCAGCCAGCGCCTGGCGGACGCGCGAGGCGACGTCCTGGGCCGAAGCGCCCTGGCGCAAGAAGAGGCGGGCGGAGACGTCCACGCGCCGGTACACCGGCTCCTGGACGCTCACCTGGAAGGTGAGGGTGCAGGGATATACTTCGGTGACTTGCCGCAGCACCTGGGCCTTGAGCGCGGGCGTAGGCACCCCGCCGCCTTGGGGCACCACGTAGAGGATGCCTGCGTTCTCCGCGATGGTGGCGTCTTCGTTGGACGTCAGCATGAGGGCGCGGGCCACTCCGGGCAGGCGCCGGGCGTTGATTTCAAAGTCTTCGCGGGCGACGGTGCGCGTCAGGGCGCGGAGACTCTCGGGGGCGAGCAGCTTTGCCGAGGCCACCGTTTGCCTGTCCGCGCCACCCGAGGCGGGGGCGGGGTTGTGGACGGCTACCTGCACCGCGTGGCCATGGGCGTCCCGAAAGCTTCCCTCCACGACGACGAGGCGGCCCGCGTCCACGTTGCCGGCTGCGCCGCCCCCCGTCTTGTACACCACTGCCACGGTGCCAGCAGGCGGCAGGCCGTTGACTCCGTTTCCGAAGCGGACGGTGGCCTTGTCCCCCTGGTCCACCGAAATGAGGAAGTGGGCGTCGGAGGCGCGGGAGTTGAGGAAGGTGTCCACCTCGGTGAAGGCGCCCTGGGCGGTGGATACGCGGGCGGAGCCGTCGAGGTAGGGCGCGAAGTCCAGGTGCGCCTCGAAGTCGGCGAGGCCGCGGGCGTCGAAGAGCTGGGTGTGCGTCTTCGAGTGCTCGGCCACGGCGAGGACGCGCGGCGGGTTGGCGCCGGCCGGAATGGTGGCGGGCGCCAGCAACTGGAAGCGGACGGCCTCCGTCACCTCCTGGGTGCGGACGACGGTGCCGGCGGGGAAGGTGACGTGGGCGGTAGGAGGCTGGGCCAGGCGCAGCTCCACCTCGGCCGTGGCCGCCTGGGCACCGTGAAGCCGGTAGCCCAGCATACGCGCCAGGGCGATGACGTTGCGGCGCTGGGTGGCCGTGGAGAGGCGCGACTCGCGGGCGAGGCTGTCCTGATAGAAGCCGAGAACGTCGCCGACGAAGGCGTACATCTCCAGGAGCAGGTTGCCGAAGCTGGCGACGTCGAAGTCCGTCCAGTCCGGGAAGACGCTCTTCACGAGCGCCACGAGGCGCGCGCGCAGGGCGTCGAAGTCACGGTGGGTGTAGTCGGTGGACGCGGGAAGAAGTGGCACGTCGGCGAAGGCCTCCACCGGGAGACAAAGGCCTAGGGCCCACTTCTTTTCGGGGACATGGGGACAGCGACAGCGCTTCGGGCCGGCCCTGCGCTGCATGCGCAGGGCTGGGGCCCTGGCGCCTAACGCCTCGCCCTACCCGAACAAGGTGCGGAACTTCTCCTCGTCATGCGCGCGCAGCCGCTCGCTGAAGCGTTGTGCTTCGTCTGGTGCCGGGGGGCACCTGCGCGCTGGGACGAGGACGGTGTACTCGTCGCGTGGGCCGGGCCCGAAGAGAATGAGGCCGAGGCCGTGCAACTGGCAGCGCGCCACCAGCTCCCGCCTGTCGCGGAGGGAAAGAGTGTGTGGCAGGGCAAGGTACGTCTTCGTGGCGAAGAGCTGGTGGGCCGCCGCCTGCCCATAGGCCGAGAGGAGGTCCTCCGTCGTGCCCCTGACTTCGACTGCGAGGATTTCGGGAGTCCACGAGAAGGAGTCCCCCGCACATCGCCGGTACACGCCGACGATGTCCGGCAACCCCCATGGGTCGCCGAGGCCTTGGCTGCCCAAGGGGACTGCGGCGGTGAGCTCCTCCACGTCTCCCTCGATGAACTCGGCGAGGGGCAGGTGGAACTCCTCTTCGCGCGCAGCGGGCCCAGCGGCCTTGAGTTCGCCCATTCTGGCGGGGACGAAGAGGCCGCGCTCAGGCCTGCTGATGACGTTTGTGAAGGTCAGGCGGCCCAGCGAGCGGAGGGCCGGAGGAATGCAGGCGAATGGGGCCTCGGGGTGTTGGTTGTGCACCTCACGCGCCAGGGACATGAGGCGAATGCCAGAGGGATGTTTGCGGACAACCTTCACTGCTTCTTCTTGGAGTTGTCGAATCTGAACACGGCTGACGTCGCCTTGTGCGTTGTAAAAGCAGATGTGCCCGCTGGCTTCCCACCAGTGCATGGTGAAGTCCTTGCCATCCATGTATTCCATTTGTCGGCTCATTGGGTGAGGTGCTCCGTTTGAGGTGAGCCATACAGCCCTCTGGTGCGCGGAGAAGTCCACTCATATGCGTGGGATTGGAGCGCCACTCAGCCAAGGAGGGGAACGTCGAAGTCCGCCGTCGTGTCACCTTCGCGCACGCGCACACGAAGCGTCAGCATGGCTGCGTCCTGCTCGACGCGGACCTGCACGAGCTGGACGCCAGGCAGCCAGCGCGCGAGAGCGTCACGGACATACACGCGCGCCAGCTCCGCCAGCACGGCGTCGTTGCGCTGGTGTCGAAGCCGCGAGAGTCCTGCCCCGAAGCTGGTGCGCCAGGGCAGCTCGCCGGTGGAGTGAGGCGTGGCGCCTTCCGTCAGCAGCACCTGCCGCACCTTCGCGGCGAGCAGCTCGGCCCCGGTGCCCGCGGCGAAGTCCCGCTTCCTGTCTCTGCGGAAGGGGACGAGGAGATTCTGGGGCGCTCGACTCATGACGTCCTCCTCATGGAACCGGGATGGCCGCGCGCACCTGCTGCAGCGTGCGGACGATGGCGTCGAGGGGCGCAATGGCCTCTTCCAGGGCGCTTCCCTCGAGGCTGGAGAAGTCCGGCACCTGGGGGCCGCCCACTAGCCCAAGGAAGACGTTGAGGAGGGCCATGAGCTGGGAGAGGGCGGCCAGGGCCTTGCCGACGTTGGCGGCCTCCTGGGCGACGTTGGCCTCCGCGCAACCGGCCACCGCCAGGAGACCGGCGTCCCCAAGCTGGGCCGCGCGTTGCCGGGCCCGCGCCACACTCGACAGGCGCTGCTGCAGGTGGACGAGCTGGTTTCGCGCCTGGCCCAACTCGCCCAGGACGACGTCGATGACGCCCACCACGGTGTACGGCACCGAGAGCTGGGGGACGAGGCGGAGCAACTTGGACACCTTCTCGGCCAGCTTCGGCAGGGCCGCGGCGATGGCTGTCGGGTCCGGCGGCGGCCCCAGCGCGTCCGGTATGGCCTTCACGACTTCGACGACGGCCAGCACCGCGTCGATGATGTTGAAGATTGGCGTGAGCGGCGCGAGCGCCGGCTGGACGGCCTGCAGGAGCTGGTGGTGCTGCAGGGTGGCGCCGCCGGGCAGGGTGAGGGCAGGCGCCTCGGGGAGCGGGGGGATGTGGATGCAGATGGGCAGCGCCATGGGCTTCCTCAAATTGGCTCGGCGATGGGGCGCACCACGCGGCCGGCGATGGTGACTTGAGCCGCCTCCAGGGAGAGCGCGCCCACCGCGCGCAGGGTGAGGGCAGTGGTGGCTTCCAGGGTGACGGTGTTCTCCTCCGCGTCGAAGGTGAGGCAGTCGCCCGTCTTCCGGTTGGTGAGCTTGAGCTTCTTCTTCCCCGCGGACTCGTCCAGCTCCACGCGGAAGGTGGGCGTGGCGAGGACGCGGTTGTCGGGCGGAGACACCTGGGCTTCTTCGGGCACCTCGCTCTGACCGCCGGGCCGCCCCCAGTGCGCGCTGAGGTAGTAGGGGGCGTCGACGTCGCCCTGGTTGAAGAAGACAGCGACCTCTGCGCCCACCTCGGGGACGGCGAAGAAGCCCGTGTCCTTGGCGCCACCGCCGGAGGTGCCCAGAGGCCAGGCCCAGGCGGACTCGGGCTCGAGGACACCGGGGATGCACACGCGGACGCGGCCGAGCTGCGCCTCGTCCTCGCGCTGGGTGACGTAGCCCACGTACATGCCGAGCAGGCGCGTGTCGTGGGCGAGGAGGTCGTCGTCGAAGCTGCTCATGGTGGGCTCGCTACCTGGGGAGACTCATTCCGGCTTCGGGGTCCTCGACACCGATGGGCTGCCCGTCACGGCGGTACTCGATGTACCGGGTGCCGGTGTCCCTCTCGAATGCCTCCACTTCCTTCAGCGCCCCAGTCGTCTCGGGCGCACTGGTGTTGGGCTGTCCGCCCTGGGGCTGGCCCTGCTTCTCGGGGCTGGCTTGCTGCCGGCGGCCGGTGCCGTCGCGCGACAGCTTCAAGTCCGTGGTGTAGCCGGAGGAGGAGAGGACGTGCTTCGCCTCGGTGACGTAGTACCGGCCGGCCAGGAAGCTGGAGATGCCGCGCACCTCCACGACGGACTTCGCGCGCAAGCTGGGATTGCCCACCACCTGGAGGGACAGCTTCACCGTGCCGGCTTCCGCGCGTCGGAAGCGGGCCTCGGACTCGCGCTGGGCTTGGGCAGGTGTCGATGCCGAGGTGGGCTGGACGTTGGTGGTGCTGTTGCGGAGCTGCAGCGACGTGGTGCCCGTGCGCTTCTCCACCACCTCGAGAAAGTCCGCGAGGGTGGTGCGCTCCACGGTGGCACTGCTCGCCTGGACTTCGATGGTTGCCTTGGCCATGGCGTCCCGGCCACGGACGCCCACCTGGCCCACTCGACGGCCCAGCTCCGACTCGACGTTGACGGAGAGGATGTCGCCGCGGCCCGCGTCGGCGTACCACCACAGCACCTGTGTGGGCGCGGCGGCCTGGTTGCGCGGGCCGAAGGTGAGGCCCCTGTCGTCAACGTGGAACTCGAACTCCTCCCGCGCGGCCAGGCGCCGGAGGAGCCTCGCGTCCGTCTCCCCGGCCTGGTGGATGGTGTCGAAGGACTCTCCGGTGTCCTCGACGTGGATGGAGTCCTCCTCATAGCCGTACTCGGCGGCCACCTCACGCACCACCTGGGCGCGCGTCTTGCCCTTCCAGGTGCGCGTCTTCGCTTCGCGGTGCATGAGGACGCTGAGCGCCTGGCCCTCGATGGTCAGCACCTGAAAGCCCTTCAGCTTCTTCACCACCACCCGCCGAGGCGGCGCCATGAGCCCCGGGTAGCCCCAGGACACCTCCAGCACCGCGCCGCCCACGAGCTCAGCTCGGTCGAAGAGGGACAAGTCGAAGTTGTCCAACTGGAGGGACAGCTTGTCGGCCTTCGTCGCGGAGTCCTCGAAGGTGAGGCCGAGGACTCGGCCCTCAAGAGAGAGGGGCTCGCCGCCGCGGGCCTTCTCGTGTGCCAGCAGCGTGAGGCGCACGCCAGGCGCGCTCCTGTCGAGGGGCCGCGTCATTCGCTGGCCCTCCGCCGCTGCTCGCTGAGGATGACGTCGGTGAGGACGCGCAGCGAGGGGATGAAGAGGCGCCGCCCAGCCTCCAGCTCCAGCGTCGCGTCGATGATGGGCTCCGGTTGGTAGTCCGCAATCGCCCACCAGAAGCCGCAGGCGCGCGGCAGGGGCGCGAAGTAGCGGCCGGCCAGCCCCCAGAGAGAGTCTCCCTGGGCGACGAGGTGGACGCGCGTGTCCGCGTGGGGCTGGAAGCCGTAGGGGACTCTCTCGCTGAGGAAGAGGTGGCCGGCCTCGTCCCGGAGGCCGAGGGAGAAGGAGTAGCGGCTGCCGGCGTGAGGGGCCACTACGGCACCTCCTGGCGCAGCTGCTCGGAGGTGACGCGGGTGTCGAGCACCTCCTCGAAGGTGACGGTGGCGGTGTAGACGAGGACGCGTCCGTCGACGGCGAGCTGGCGGTAATGGAACTCCACGCTGGCGACGACGCACTCCACGGTGAGGAGGCCAGGCCAGAGGACGAGGACGCGCGGTGGTGCCGTTGCCAGCACACCCTCGGTGCCCGCCGGGGGCACGGTGAGCGCGCGCAGGAAGCCGCGGAACGCCATGATGTTGGAGGCGTCGGCCTGCTGCGTGGCGAAGAAGGCGTCCAGGTAGAACTCCACGCCTGCCAGCTGCCGGTTGGAGGTGCCCTGAAACTGGAGCACCTGGTGGGAGAGTCCCGGCACCGCGAGGCGATTCCAATTCACCTGGAGCTTCTCGGTGAGCTGCGACGGGTTGAAGAGGCACGCCATGGCCTCTCCGGTGAGGACGTTGACGAGGACGCAACGGGGGCTCTGGGCGAATGCAGAGGCGATGGACACTGCAGAGGCTCCTCCATGCCTCAGTCAAAGCCCTCTGACTCAGAGCGGGGACATGGGGGCGCGTGCGCTAGACTGGTCTCCTCCATGCTCACCTTCGAATTCGAACCCCCCGACACCTTCCAGTGCGACTGCTGCGGTGGGACGACAACGCTGCTGACGCGCTTCATCTGTCGTGACAGGGACGCATACGCCGTCTACTACGCGCAGTATTCGGACTCTCACCCTGAGCGCGTCGTCTCCCTTGCCGTTGGCATTGGTGAATGGGGCGAAGGAAGCAGCGAGAGCCAACGTGTGGCCTTCGCCTTGGTGCTCAGGCAGGACGCTGAGAACTGGATGGTGACGGTGAAGGATTCGGCCGAATCGCCCTGGAAGGAAGCGTCCGGCTTGGGGCGGATGTTGGATCGAGAGGAAGCGCTGGCCCACCCCTGGCTCACGGAAGTTTTCCACATCACGGACCATGTGGTTAAGGAGGATTCCGAGGTGCTCCGCTACTTCAATCCCACCGACGCTTCATGAGTGACGGCAAGGCCGGCGTCAGTAAGCCGGCATGGGGGAGAAGCTGCGGGAGGCGGCGTCCCTCTCGGCGCGCGCCGTGGCCTGGGCAAGCACCTCTCCGTCCACCTGCAGGCTGACGAGGACGGGCGCGGCGGGAGTTGCGGCCGGCTGCGAGGAGAGCACCTCGGGCTGGGGCAGCGAGGCCTGGAGGGCCGCCACCGCCGGCATGGACGAGGACTCCAGGGGCCAGTCCATTGGCGAGGTGGGCGAGGCGGTAGTGACGACGGACGCGGGTGTGGCGGCGCTGCCGGTGGCGTCCTCGAGGCCGAAGGCGACGGACAAGTCCCGGTGGAGGCCCAGCCGAGCCGTCCGCAGGGCCTGCTGGAGGCCGGTGTCCGTGCCGAAGAGGCTCGCCACCGCGTCCACCACACCGAGGATGGCGCCCACCAACTCCAGGAGGACGCCGGAGATGGCGTCCACCACCCCGAAGACGATGAGCTTCATGCCCGTCCACGCCTCGGCCCAGTTGCCGGTGAGGGCTCCGCTCAGCGTCAACACCACGCCCCAGAAGACGTCGACGATGCCGGAGAAGGCCGCCAGGGCGGCGTTGAGGATGCCCCCCACCACCGACACCACGAGGGAGACGGCGGACACCAGAACGCCCACGATGGTGGTGATGTTGCCGATGGCAAACCCAATGGCCTGCCCCATGAGCGCCCACCCACTGCTGCCCTGCTGCAAGGCGGAGTTGGTGCCCAAGAGGCCCGAGAGGGCCCCGCCGAGGACGCGGCCCAGGTGCGCCAGGCTGCCCAAGAGGACGTCGACGCCGGCCTTCATGTAGCGCCATTGGCCCGCCAGGCCTTCCGCCACCTCTGCACCGGCCGTCATGCCCATGACGACGAAGTCGAAGACGCGGGCGAGGGTGCGGCCCACCGTGGCCCCCGCGTCGCCGAAGGCGGCGAACTTCGCGGCAGCGGTGGCCGCGTCGTCCCTCTCGGCGAGGAAGCCCAGCGCTTCGCCCACCCGCCCTAGCGTCGCCTGGAAGGCCTCGAGGGTGGGGCGCGCGGCCTCCAGTCCGGCCGAGAAGCCGTCGGCGATGCCGGAGAAGAAGCTGTGGAGGCGATGGCCCCACAGGTAAAGGTTGATGAGGAAGTCCTTCAGCCCGGCATTCTCGGCCCGGCCCAGCTCCTCCCGCACCGCGCCGGAGAAGCCTCCGTCCTCGAAGAGCTGGACGAGGCCGCGGAAGGCGAGCGTCACCTGCTCCTGCACACTCCGCGCGAAGTCGCCCAGGCCGCCGAGGTTGTGGCGGAAGGCGTAGGCGAGGCCGGCCACGGCGACGCCCAGGAGGACGACAGCGACCACGGCCGGAAGCACCGTGGCCAGGAGGCTGCCCAGGGTGAGGCCCAGCACCTTGAGGCCCACCACCATCAGTGCCAGGCCCACCTTCGCGGAGATGACGGCGCCGACGAGGGTGATGATGCCACCTGCCCCCAGCGCGAAGGCTGCGAAGGCTCGCTTCACCGGACCGGGCAGGGCCTGGAAGACACCCAGCACCTGCTGCACCGCGCTGGCGACGAGGGTGACGAGGGGTTTCAGCAGCTGGCCGAAGGGCTCTCCGAGGACGATGGCGAGCGTCTCCAGGTTGCCGGCGAGCAGCGTCTTCTGGCCCTCGAAGGTGTCCAGCATCTGCTTGCGGAACGCCTCGGCCGTGCCGCCCGCATTCTCGAACTCATCGCGCAGGTACTTGAGGGCTTCGGCGCCGCGGACGACTTCGCCGGTGTCCTTGCGGATGCCGTTGGTGAACTGCGTGAGGATGGCATTCACGCCACCGAGCGCCTCGCGGCCGAAGGCCTTCAGGAGGAAGGCGGAGCGCTGTGCCTCCGTCATGCGGCTGAGGGCCGGTGCTAGCTCGTCGAGGATGCCGAGGAAGGAGAGGAAGTTGCCTTTGGAGTCGGTGACGGCAACGCCCAGGCCGCGCAGGTGCTCTTGCACTTGCGGGTCCGCCATGCGCTCCATGGCCACGGCCACGGCGGTAGATGCTCTCTCCACGCCGGGGACGACATTCTTCACCAACCCCAATGCGATGAGTGTCTCGGGCAGGGATTGATTGAGGGCCTGTGCACCACGCGCGGCGGTGCCGAGGGCGAGGGGCAGCTCATTCGCGCTAAGGGCGAAGACGTTGACGGCTTGGAGCATCTGGTCGACGGAGATGGCGGCCTTGTCGGTGGAGATGCCGAAGGCCTTCATCGCTTGCGACGCGAGGCCCGCTGCGCCCTGGGGCGTCAGCTCTCCCAACGAGCCACCCGCCAGGTCCAGCACCGGCAGCAGCAAATCCATGGACTCAGCGGCGGTGAAGCCGGCCTGGGTGAGTTCGCGAAGGCCCAGCACGGACTCGGTGGGGGTGAATTGCGTGGCGAGGCTTGCCTTGATGGCCGCGTCACGGAGCTGCCCGAGGACCTCGGCCGAGGCGCCAGAGACGGCACCCACGCCCGCCACGGCCTGCTCGAATTGACCGGCGGTGTTGGCCAGGGACAACGACGCGCCAAGGGTGACGGCGCCCGCCGAGAAGAGGGCCATGGCGACGCCGAGCCGCTCGAAGGCGCCCTCAATGCGCGCCGTGCCCAACCCCACGCGCCTGTCGAGGCTCATGAAGTTGCGCTCCACGCCCTGAAAGGTGCCAGAGGCCAAGTCCCTCGCCGTGAAGACGAAGCCCAGGCCGAGGTTGTTGAGCATGCGCTACCTCCGCTTCGCGGCCTTCTCCAGCGCCTTGGCCTCCTGGGCGCGCTGCTGGCCCATGCGCTCCAGGAGCCAGTCCCTGTCCGAGGTGGGCAGCTCCAGCGCGTCACCGAGGGGAGCTGCGAGGCCGCTGCCTCCGTGCTGGTGCCAGCACAGTTGGAAGAGGCCCTCGCGCCACGTCTCCAGCGTCACTCGCGGGAAGAGGTGGTGCGCTCCCGACGCCTCGCCGTCCGCTGAGTCCCCGGAAGGAAGAAGCCCCGGTCGAAAGGGAGCTCCACCTCCTGTCGCATGAAGCACTGGGCGCACTCGACTTCGAGGGTGGTGTCCACGCCGCAGTCGACGGCGTCAAACTCGTCGACGAGGAAGTCGGCGTCGCGCAAGCTGAGGTCCTCGACGAAGCGGCGCTTGTCGCGCGCGTCCACGCCGTCGACGTCCAGCACCCGGTAGGCGAGGACGGAGGACAGCATCTTCTCGGGCGCCGCGCGCTGAAGCTGCGGCAGCCGCCGCTCATCCTCACCCGTCAGCAGCTTGAAGCGCACGCGCTTGCCGGCATCCGGCAGTGTCGTCTCGAAGCGGTTGCCGGCCATGAAGGCCGCGCGGCTGGCGTCCGAGAGGACGCGCACCGGCAACTGCGTCAAGTCCAGCTCCCAGTCGATGCGGGCCCGGCAGGCCGCATTCTGACAGGGGACTGCGAACACGTACTCCGGCCCGTAGGTGAGGACGCGCACCTGGAGCAGGGCGAAGAAGCGGTCCCCCTGAAGCACCTGGCCCCAATCCACCTTCCCGTCGGCGAAGGTGTAGGGGCCTGCCTCCAGCATCTCCTCCCAGCACGCGGAGAGCAGCTCATCCACCTGGCCGCCGCTCTTCGCCAGCTTCCTATCCGCGAGGACGCGCTCCTCCCGCACTCGCATGCCGCGAATGCGGCCCGTCAGCCCCGAGGGGCACGAAACAATGTCCGCCATGTCCTTCCTCCGGGAAGGACAAAGGCCTCGGGCGGCAAATCGGGGACATCCTCAAGCGCGTTTCATTTGACGACGGTGGAGCCTGCGCGTGTTGACCTGGCCACACAGCGGACACCTTCAGTAGCTCAATAACGGTGGAAAGTTGAGCCCATGGCCCGCACCATGGATATTGAAGTGCAACCGCCATGCCCCATACCTCGAAACTCTCATGCCGAGTGGTGTTCAGCCCTCAGGCATGGGGGCAGGTGGGGCGCATGCCGCACGGCACATTCGTTGCCGTGAAGGAGGCCGTCGCCCGCCTTGCGAGGGAAGGACGCGTGCAGCGCTCGTCAGCAGGTGCCACCGCCACTCGGCTTCGGTTGGCCCCAGGGCCGCTGGACATCATCTGCGAGTGGGACGAAACACGGCGCACGTTGACAGTTGTGGATATCGTCTCCGTGCCCGCTGAGGCTTGTTGAATTCGCGGGCGGATGTGGCGCTGCTTCTGAATGGGAATCGCCCGCCCGCGTGCAAGGCCCATGGAAGCTACGTCGCTGGCAGAGGCTTACGTGGCCAGCTCGAAGAAATCGTAGGTGAGGGTGACGCTTTCGATGACGTTCTCGTCACTCTCATTGTCCCACTCACCCGCGACGAACTTCACCGGCCAGGCGCGGGAGAGGCTCCACCGACGCAGCGTGGTGCCGTCTCTGTCCTGCTGGACGATGTCGAGGTTGCGCTTGTAGAGGCTGTCCGGCAAGCCCAGGCCGCTGGCGGTGTGGACGACGTCCTGGAACCAGTCGAAGAGCTCATGGTCCTGCGTGGCGCCTCTCTCCAACGTGACGTCGGAGAAGGTGAGGCGTCCCGGGGACTTGTTGGGGATGAGGCTGCCGCCCTCGAAGTACTGGACGTTGGCGACCTCAACTGACAGCTCGGAGCATTTTTGAAAACCCGAGTGCCCGAGGCCGTCCACCTCACAGAGGAACTTGAAGCGCTTATGGAAGCTGCGCGGCTGTCCAATGATGGCCATGGCCAGTCTCCTTACAGGCCCGCCGAGGCCAGCTCGGCTTCGAGGGCGCGGGTGTCCTGAGAAACCCGCAGGACGATGAACTCGGCGGGCTTGTTGGTGGCGAGGCCGATGCGCGCCACCAGCTTGCCGGCGAAGACGACGGACGGCGGGTTGAGGGCGTCCGAGACGTCGACGAAGAAGGCCTTCGCGGGCTCCTGGCTGCGGAAGGCGCCGTTCCTCATCTGAGCGAGGAGGAAGGCGGCAATGGAGCGCCGCACCTGGGCGCGCAGGCCTTCGGTGTTGTTGCGGTGCCGGGCGAATTGCAGGCCGGACTTGAGACTGCGCTCGATGAAGGACACGCCCCGGCGCTCGGCGACGTAGGGGAAGTTGCCGCTGGCCTTCAGCGTGCGGCTGCCGTCGATGAAGCGCGGGAGGCCGGGCCCGGTGGTGAGCGGGTTGATGCGGCGGGGGTAGACGATGTCCCGCTTCTTCTCTTCGAGGCACTCCTTGGACTCGAAGCCCAGGACGCCGAACATGCGCCCGGCCTCGATGCCTGCGGGCGCGTCGTACACCCCGCCGGGGCGCGCGCCGTCGTTGCGCGCGAAGACGCCAGCGATGATGCCGGAGGGCGGGACGACGAGCTGCTCCACGTTGCCGAAGACGCTTCGGGCGGGGTTGAGCACCTTGACGCGCGGCCAGTAGAGGGCCGCGTGCTCAGAGAGTCCTTCGAGGGCGGCCTCCTGCGAGACGTAGGAGACGATGTCCGTGGCGCTGTAGCCCGCGGGCGAGTCGAGGACGGCGAAGACGAGGCCGTCGCGGGCCACCTCGCAGTAGCGCACCATGGCGTTGTGGACGGCAGGCGTGGCTCGCCCGGGCACCAGGAGGAGGGAGACGTCTTGCACTTCGTCGAGTGCGTAAAAGGCCGCTCCGGCCAGCCTCGGAGCCAATGAAGTCGGTGTCGTCCAAGCCGACGAGGCCGTCGTCACCGCCCGCGAGCGCCACCGTCTGCCCATCGGGGAAGGCGCCGGGTTGCACCATGAAGGCCCGGATGTAGCTGCTCCCGGTGCGCTCGTCATTGAGGACGCGCTCGACGTAGCGCGCGTCGTTTTCGGCCGAGGAGAGGTTGGGGAAGGACTCGCGGTAGGTGCCGTCCTCGAGGACGAGGACGTCGAAGGTGTCGGGCGCGCCATTCGTCGCTGGGCGCACCTCCACCTCGATGCGGTTGGCGTAGGCGCCCGCGTCCTTGGCTTCCAGGTGGAGGACGTCGGTGGCGCCGGAGGCGTCGCCCATGTGCGGCAGCGCGTCGAGGCCGAGGCCGGGGCCCGCGTCGCCCTGCACATGCAAGGAGGCGCCAGGCCCCGTGGCCTGGGTGAGCAACTGCAGGGTCCCCAGGGAGGACGGCGCCACGCGGACACCAGCCACTGCCGCCTCCACCAGAGCGCGGACTTCCGCCAACTCGACGGCGCGCAGACTCTGGACGTTGCCGCTCCCCACCTGCGGGCCGCCAGGGAAGCCGAAGACGGTGCCCGCCACCTCGTCGCCCACCTCAAGACGGCTGGAGGCGCCCTGGGTGTCACTGGCGATTCTCAGCACACCTTCCGCCACGAGGGCGCGGCCCCCAACGAGTCCGGCGTTGAGGACGGCGGCCACCTCCTGCGCGGTGGCCTGGGTGATGTCGTCGAAGTCCTCCTCGCTGAAGGGGATGAAGACGTCCCGCCCGTCGTCCACACGCACACGGAGCGCCTGTCCGGCAGTGAGGGCGTAGGGCCCCGGGCGGCCAGCAGAGACGGAAGCCGCCGCGCCGGAGAAGACGACGTCCACCGCCTCGGCGCCGTTGACGGACACCTCCAGGCGCTGGCCATCGGCCAGGGTGAAGGGGGGCCGCAGCGTGCCACGCACGACAGCGGGCGTGGGCCCGCCGCCCGTGGTGAGGGCCGCCGCCGCACGCGTGGCCGTATGCGACTCGGGGGCGGAGGCGTCCTCGTAGTGGACGGTGCGCACCGTCCAGAGGTGGCTGCCGCCATTCTCGAAGAAGCCCATGGCCGCGAGGGCCAGGTCGGAGTCCGGTGTGAAGCCGCCGAAGGTGGCCTGGTACTCCTCGAAGGAGGTGCACAGCACGGCCTGGCCGATGGGGCCGCGCTCCGCCAGGCCCACGGCACCCGCCACGGAGGTGGGCGCGGAGGGAATGCCGCGGACGCGCGGCTCCTCCTCCTCAACCACGATTTTCGACGACAGCAGCTCACGGCTCATGCGGCACCTCGCTTCTTCCGGGACACGCGCGCGGACGCTTCCGACGCGGGGAGGAGGGATGGAGAGGACGGCGG
>NZ_VHLC01000134.1:0-20933 GCF_006547355.1 Myxococcus sp. AB036A
GACGATGGGCTTGGCGGGCGGGGTGGGGCGCGTCGCCATCACCAGGGCCACGCCAATGCCCACCAGCAGCGCGCCTCCGCCGAGGATCATCCCCAGCGGCTTGCGGCCCTTGACCGGCGCCTCCTCCACGGAGATGTCCAACGCCACGGTGGCGGGACCGGAGCCGGCCGCGCCGTGGGGGCCGCTTCCGTGGGGCCCGCTGATGGGGCCGCTGCCACCGACGCCGCTGATGCCCGCGCCCGCGAAGCGTGCGCCACTGAAGGCGCCGCTGACGCCCACCGTGGACATGGTGCGGCGCATGGCCTCCATCACCTCGTCCATGGACTGGTAGCGCTCCGGTGGCGTCTTGGCCAGGCACTTCATCACCAGGGCCTCCACCTCTCCGGGGATGCCATGGTTGGGGTAGAGCGAGCCGAAGGCGGGCGGCAGTTCGTTGATGTGCTTGACGATGACGTCGATGCTCTGCGCGGCCAGGAAGGGCGGCCGCCCCATCAGCATCTGATAGAGCACCACGCCCAGGCTGTACACGTCACTGCGCGGGTCGGCGATGTTGCGCGCCTGCTCCGGCGCCATGTACTGCGGCGAGCCCAGGATGATGCCCGCCTGCGTGATGGACGTGTCCTGTGACACGGGCGCCGCGTCGCCGATGAAGGACTTCACCAGGCCGAAGTCGAGCACCTTCACCACGTCGTGGTCCGTCTCCTGATTGAGGACCATGACGTTGGCGGGCTTGAGGTCGCGGTGGATGAGGCCGACCTTGTGCGCCTCGCGCAGCGAGCGGGCGATCTGCTGGGTGATGTTGAGCGCGCGCGGCCACGGCAGCGGACCCATCTGCGTGAGGAGCTGGCCCAGCGTCAGCCCCTCCAGGTACTCCATGGCGATGTAGTAGATGCCGTCTTCCGTCTTGCCGTAGTCGATGACGGTGACGGTGTTCGGGTGGCGCAGCTTCGCGGTGACGCTGGCCTCCAGGAAGAAGCGCTTCTGGAAGCCCGGGTCCTTGCCCTCTCCGTACTGAGGGTTGAGCACCTTGAGCGCCACCAGCCGGTCCAGCGGTGACTGCACGGCCTTGTAGACGCGGCCCATGCCTCCGGCGCCAAGCGTCTCCAGGATGCGGAAGCGCTCGTTCAGGACCCGGCCCAGCATCGGGTCCGCGACGTCGGGGGGGGCGCCATTCGTCGGGGCGTTGCTCTCCATCATGACTGCCCCCACCGACCGGTGAGGCACGTGACACGCCGGTCGCACATGAGGGCAGATGCTAACACTGCAATCGTCCACCTCCCAAGCGACCTGCCGGGTTGGCGCAGTGCGCCACCGGCCGAGAATCCGGCTCGGGCGCGACAACGTTTCACAGGTGACACACGCTCGCCGTGTCGTGACTGGGAGTGCGGAGAAAGCCCGGTCCACGCGCGCGGACGCGTGCTACGGACCCGTAGCGCGGCGGCGGCCGCGTTAGGGTGCGGCCCCGCATGAATGCCCGCCTGTCCGAGCTGCTCTCCGGTGCCCCGCCCTATCCCCGCCGCGTCGTCTGCCTCACCGAGGAGACGACGGAGGTGCTCTACCGCCTGGGCGCGGAGGAGCTGGTGGTGGGCGTGTCCGGCTTCACCGTGCGTCCGCCCCAGGCGCGCAAGAAGCCGCGGGTCAGCTCGTTCCTGGACGCGAACTTCGAGCGCATCCTGGAGCTGAAGCCGGACCTGGTGCTGGGCTTCTCCGACTTGCAGGCGGACATCGGCCGCGAGCTGGCGAAGCGGGGCGTGCCCGTCTACCTGTTCAACCAGCGCTCCCTCGCGGAAATCCTGCAGTCCGTGCGGCTGACGGGCGCGCTGGTGGGGCGGCCGGAAGCCGCGGAGGCGCTGGCCACCGAGCTGACCGCGAACCTGGAGCGGCACGCGGACGCGGCGGAGTCGCTTCCACGCCGGCCGCGCATCTTCTTCGAGGAGTGGCATGAGCCGCTCATCTCCGGCATCCGCTGGTGTTCGGAGCTGGTGGAGCTGGTGGGCGGCGTGGACGTGTGCCGGGAGTCGCGCGCGTCACAGGGGGCGCAGGGCCGCATCTTCGCGCCGGAGGAGGTGGCGCGGCGCGACCCGGAGGGCGTCATCGCCAGCTGGTGCGGACGCAAGGCGAAGCGGGAGAAAATCGTCGCCCGCCCCGGGTGGACCGGGGTCCGGGCAGTGGTGGACGACCAGCTCTACGAAGTGAAGAGCTCGCTCATCCTCCAGCCGGGGCCCGCCGCCCTGTCGGACGGCGTGGACCGGCTGGCGAAAATCGTCGCGGCGGTGGCGCGGGGCGAGAAGCTGCCGCCCCTGCGTGATGGGGAACTGCGCTCCGCGGGGGCCTAGAAGTCCTTCACGCGGTCCGCGAGCGCCGAGTCCTCGACGAAGGCGTTGGAGTTGCCCTGGATGGTGGCGATGCGGCGGTTGCGCTCGATTTCGGCGGCGTCCACCGTGTCGAGCTTGTTCCACGCCTTGAGCGCCGCCTCCTCGTCGTTGGGGATGGCCTTGTTGTAGGTGGCGGAGAAGTAGAACATCGCGCGCGCCACGTTGCCCTTGTGGGCGTCGGGCGGCTCGAAGACCATGTTGCCGCGCGCGTCGGTGCCCAGCTTGGCGCCGTTCTGGCTCCACCGCACGTTGACCACTTCGCCGAACGGGAAGCTGCTGCGCCGGGAGTTGGCCTTGCTGTCGGTGGGGTAGAGGTGGTGCAGGTCGCTCTTCGCCGCGCCCGTGGCGCCCTTCGACTGGGGCCAGGTGTGCTCGGTGTTCATCACCGAGTTGTTGGGAATCTTGCCGCCTTTGACTTCGGCGCCCGTGTAGACGCAGACGACGTTGCCGTCCTCGTTCACGTCCAGGCTGGAGAACATCAGCCGGCGGGCCTCGTTGTAGCTGACCACCTTCTTGCCGGACGCGTAGTCCTGGAGCGCGTCCAGCAGCGCGCCGTCGCGCAGGCCCTCGAAGAGGCCACCTTCGGGCTCTTCCGGCGCCTCGGGCTCCGTCACCGGCGTCTGCGGGGCGATGTCCAGGCCCCACGACTTCAGCGTGCCGGTGTCGCCGCGCGCCGCGTCCTGCACTTCCAGCGTCCAGGTGCCCTTCGTGGGCTCGCCCTTGAACGCGGACAGGTCGAAGGCGCCCGTCAGGTCATCCGACGAACCTCCCTTGCGGTTCGACACCACCGCGCTCTTGCCGGACGGCGAGGTCAGCGTCACCTTCAGGTCGCCCCGGTAGGTGTGCTCGATGTCCAGGTTGAGCTTGAGCGACTCCACCGTGGCGTCCTCGGGGACGTCGATGGTGCTCTCGATGGTGGTGTGGTCCTTGATGTCCGCGTTGGGCGTCGTGCTGTGGACCAGCGACGCCGCCGGTGTACCGGCCGCGGCCTTCAGGTGGGAGGCCGCCGCCTGCGTCGCGGTGGGCGTCTGGGGAACGAAAACGGCGCCGAGCTTCGTCAGCATCGAAGGCGTGGTGCCCTCGAGTCCCGGCCGCGCGGGCTGGAACGAGCTGGTGGCCGCGGAGGAGGTCGTCCTGGGGGAGGACGTCGTCTCACGGGCGGTTTCGGTGGTCGGGCGAGCGGAGAGGGGCGAGCGGCGGGGGCCGACGACGCTGGTCATGCCGTCATTATCCACCCAGTGGGCTTCGCGGTTGCTTCCCCCATGTATATTTTCGACGCGACCGTGAAAGCTGGAAATCCAGCGATGTAACAGAGCGCGGCATTGTCCAGGGGCAATGCCGCGGCTCATGACAGGATGCCTTGCGTGCCGCTTTCGCTGCCTGCGTTGCTCGTCGCCACGTCTCTCGCGGCCGCGCCTTCCTCGTCGGAAGCGTCGTCTGACGCGCCGGAGCAGGGGCTCGCGTCGGCCATCGACAACTACGAGGACGCGCTGATTGACGAGGCCCTGGCCCGGCATGGACGGGTGCTGGAGCCGGCGCCGGAGGGCAAGATTCTGGAAGAGGTGTTGGTGGCCACCGAGGACGTGGTGGCCGAAATCGACCCCTTCCCGGACTTCCTCAACATCTTCCATGCCCGGACGCGGGACGACGTCGTCCGGCGCGAGGTGCTGCTCCAGGTGGGGGCGCCGTACTCGGAGGTGCTCGCCCAGGAGACGGCGCGCAACCTGCGTGGGCTGCGCCTGTTCTCCATGGTCCGCCTGGTGGCGGTGAAGGGGCGCACGCCGGACTCGGTGGCGCTGATGGCCGTCACCAAGGACATCTGGTCGCTGCGGCTCAACAGTGACTTCGCGGCGGTGGGCTCGCTGCTCCAGTATCTGAAGCTGCAGGGCACGGAGCAGAACTTCCTGGGGCGCGGCAAGCGCATCGCCGTGGACTTCGTGCTGCGGCAGGACACCCTCAGTCTGGGGCAGAGCTACACCGACCCGCGTGTGCTGGGCAGCCGCTGGTCGCTGAGCGAGTCCATCGCCGTCATCCAAGGGCGGGAGACGGGCAAGACGGAGGGCTCGCGCGGCAGCTTCGCGGTGAGCCGGCCGTTGTACTCGCTGTCCACGCCGTGGAGCGCCAGCGCCTCCGTGTCCTGGAACGTGGAGACCAACCGCGTCTACCGGGGCGCGTCCATCTGGCAGTTGCCATTCCCAGGCGGGCCCGCGGTGCCCTACATCTACCGGACCGAAGAGGTGGTGGGCGGCCTCTCGTACACGCGCTCGATGGGCACCCGCTACAAGTGGAACGTGGGCGGCACGGTGGGGGCCTACCATTACGCCTACGGCGCGCCGCTGGCGTCCGGCCTGTCCCCGGAGCAGTCGGAGTGGTTCAACCGCAACTACCTGCCGCGCGCCGAGGACGCCGGCTACGTCGGCCTGAGCCTGCGCGCCTTCGACGCGCGCTACGAGGTGCTGCGGGACGTGGACTCGTACGTCCTGGCCGAGGACTTCCAAATGGGCCACTGGGTGGCGGCCACCCTGCGCTACGCGCCGCCGGTGTTTGGCGAGCAAAGCCACTTCGTCGAAGGCGGGCTGGCGCTGCGCTACCGCCTGCGGCTGGGGGACACGCTCACCACCGCCTCCCTGTCGGGCGCCGTCCGCCGGCCCCTGGGGCCTCGGGGCGCGTGGACCAACCGGCGCTGGGCGGCGGAGGTGATTGAGGTGTCGCCCAAGGTGCTGGGCGGGCGCTTCGTGGCGCGCGGGCTGCTGGATGTGAATATCGACGACCTGTTCGACCGCATCCACCTGCTGGGCGGCGCCAACGGCCTGCGCGGCGCGGGCGCGGATGCGTACTCCGGCCGGCGGCTCTTGCTCTTCAACCTGGAGTACCGAAGCCGCCCCATCGTCGTGAAGACGGTGCACCTGGGCGGCGTGCTCTTCTGGGACTCGGGCAGCGCCTTCAATGACCGGCCCGCCATGGTGCACACGGTGGGCATGGGCCTGCGGCTGCTCTTCCCGCAGTTCAACGTCCTGCCCTTCCGCGTGGACTTCGGCTACGTGCTCAACGACGCCCGGCCGCCGGTGGGCAGCCGCTTCTCCTTCGCGGGCGGGCAGATGACGGACGTGCGGCCCAACTTCATGGAGACGCCGCTGTAGCGCGCGGCGTGGCTCACGGGGGCTCGGTGCGCAAGAGCTCCCGGAACAGCACCTGGGCTGCGTCCTGGAACAAGTCCCCGGACGCGAGCAGCCCGCCGCAGTGGTGGGGCTCGCGCGCCAGCGTCAGCGCCACCGTCTTTCGCAGCACCGCGTCCCAGAAGGGCTCCGAGTCCTCTGGGAGCAGGAACTCGCGAATCACCTGCCGGGGCCAGGGGAGCACCGTCGTCGGGTCCGCGTCGCTCAGGGACGTGAAGCAGTCCAGGTCCACGTCCAGCAGCACCCGGCCGGCCGCGTCCAGCACGTCGCGCACGGCGTCGCCGGGGGCAGGGCGGCTGTAGGCCTCCGCCGCCCGGTCCACGGTGGGCACCGCCACCAGTCGGTGCGGCCGGCCCCGGCTGTCCACGTAGGTGTCCCCCGTGAAGGCGCCGCGGGGGCGGGCGCGGGCAATCAGCAGCGCGTCTCCCACCAGCCCGGCCTCCATGGCCGCGAGGATGTGGTCGTAGTTGCGCACGTCCAGCGCCCAG
This sequence comes from Myxococcus sp. AB036A, assembly GCF_006547355.1. Lineage (NCBI taxonomy): Bacteria > Pseudomonadati > Myxococcota > Myxococcia > Myxococcales > Myxococcaceae > Myxococcus > Myxococcus sp. AB036A. The sequence goes on from NZ_VHLC01000134.1 coordinate 6,040, forward strand.
CGGGCATGTTCATCCAGCGCGCGCAGCCCGGCCGTCCGGTCCGGCACGGCCGCGGGGGCCCGGGGCATCACGGTGTCCAGGTGCCGGTCCAGCGTCACCAGCAGGGCGGGGCCCTCCGTGTCACCCAGGGCGCAGGCCCAGGCGGGGAGGGCGAGCCGGTGCGGGTCGAACACGTAGGCGTCTCGGGGGCCACGCCCCCCGCCCAGGCCCAGTCGGATGATGCCGGCCAGGCGCAGGTGCCGCAGGGCGTCGTCTTCCGTTTCCATTGCGTCGGGAATCCTCCAGCACGCCAGGCGTTTGCTCCGGCCGCGAGGCCGCCGAGTGTAGGCTGTCCCGCACCTTTCCACGAAAGGAGCCCCGCCCTTCCCGCGGGGATTCGACGACGCATGCGCCACGTCCTCACCGCCGCGCTCCTGCTTGCGAGCGCTTCGTCCTCCGCCCAGGAGCAGAAGCCCCTGACCATGTCCAAGACGCAGCGGTCGCAAGACCCCTTCCTGCGCCAGTTCTCGGAGACGCGCCGCTTCATGAGCGGCCGGCCCGGCGGCGTGCGCATCTCCCCCGACGAGAAGAGCATCCTCTTCCTGCGCACCCAGCCCACGTCCAACGTGCAGACGCTCTACGCGTTCGACGTGGAGAGCGGGCAGACGCGGGAGCTGCTCACCCCCGAGGCCATCCTCAAGGGCGCCGAGGAGACGCTCACCCCCGAGGAGAAGGCCCGCCGTGAGCGCATGCGCGTCAGCGCCCGGGGCTTCACCAGCTACCAGGTGTCCGAGGACGGCAACCGGCTGCTGGTGCCCCTGTCCGGCCGCCTCTACGTGGTGGACCGCGCCAGCGGCAAGGTGACGGAGCTGAAGACGGGCCCGGGCACGTTGGATCCGCGCTTCTCCCCGGACGGCAAGCAGGTGTCCTACGTGCGGGAGCACGACGTGTACCGCATCGACGTGGCCGCCAACCGCGAGCACCGCGTCACCAAGGGCGGCACCGAGGCGAAGTCGCACGGCGTGGCCGAGTTCGTCGCCCAGGAGGAGATGGGGCGCTTCACCGGCTACTGGTGGAGCCCGGACGCGAAGTCCATCGCGTACACGGAGGCGGATACGACGGAGGTGGAGAAGCTCACCATCGTCGACGTGATGCACCCCGAGCGCGGCGGCGAGGACTTCGCGTACCCTCGCCCCGGCAAGGCCAACGCCAAGGTGCGCCTGGGCATCACCCCCGTCACCGGTGGGAAGACCGTGTGGGCGCAGTGGGACGCGGCGAAGTACCCGTACCTGGCCACCGTGACGTGGCCCAAGGGCGGTCCGCTCACCGCGCTGGTGCAGAACCGGGAGCAGACCGAGCAGAAGCTGCTCGCGGTGGACCCGCGCACGGGCAAGTCGCGGGAGCTGCTGACGGAGCAGGACGCCGCCTGGCTCAACCTGGAGCAGGTCTTCCCGCTGTGGCTGGAGGATGGCAGCGGCTTCCTCTGGTACACGGAGCGCAACGGCGGCCCGGAGGTGGAGCTGCGCAAGGCGGACGGCACGCTGGTGCGCACCCTGGTGAAGCCGGACGCGGGCTTCCGCTCGCTGGCGCGCTACATCCAGAAGGATGACACGCTCTACTTCAACGGCGGCCCCAACCCCACGCAGAGCCACCTGTGGCGCGTGAAGGCCGGTGGCGCGCCGGAGAAGGTGACGACGGGGCTCGACATCGAGTCGGGCTCGGTGTCCAAGAGCGGCGGGCTGATGGTGATGAATGGCCAGGGCCTCAAGTCCATGCCCAAGGTGCAGGTGGTGCGCGCGGACGGAACCACCGTGGGCGAGCTGCCCTCGGTGGCGAAGGAGCCGCCCTACACGCCCAACGTGGAGCAGCGGCAGGTGGGCCCCGAGCGCTTCTGGACGTCCCTGGTGCGCCCGCGCGACTTCAAGCCCGGCAAGAAGCTGCCCGTCATCGTCGAGGTGTACGGCGGCCCCACCACCACCGTGGTCCACAAGAGCATGGCCGCGCACCTGATGTCGCAGTGGGTGGCGGACCAGGGCTTCCTCGTGGTGAAGATTGACGGCCGCGGCACCCCGCTGCGCGGCGCGAAGTGGGAGCGCGAGGTGAAGGGCGACTTCTCCGGCGTCACGCTGGAGGACCAGGTCGCCGCGCTCCAGGCGCTGGCCAAGGAAGTCCCGGAGCTGGATTTGTCCCGCGTGGGCATCTCCGGCTGGAGCTTCGGCGGGTACATGTCCGCGCTGGCCGTGCTCAAGCGCCCGGACGTCTTCAAGGCCGGCGTGGCCGGCGCCCCGGTGGTGGACTGGCTGGACTACGACACCCACTACACCGAGCGCTACCTGGGCGTGCCGCAGCAGAACCCGGAGGCCTACGAGAAGAGCTCGCTGCTCACGTACGCGAAGCAGGACAAGCCCATGGGCAAGCTGCTGCTCATCCACGGCACCGCGGACGACAACGTCTACTTCTTCCACACGCTGAAGCTGAGCGACGCGCTCTTCCGCGCCGGCAAGCCGCATGACTTGCTGCCGCTGAGCGGCCTGACGCACATGGTGCCCGACCCGCTCGTCACCGAGCGCCAGTGGGAGCGCGTCATGGACCACTTCAAGCGCAACCTGTAGGCCGCGCGGCCCCAGGGCTTGAAAAACCAGAGGCCCGGTCCCCAGGTAGGTGGGGCCGGGCCTCTTGTCATCGGCCAGTCCGGAGGGAGTGGCTGACGGACGCGTTAGCCGGCGGCGCGGACGTTCTGCGCCTGGAGGCCCTTGGGGCCACGGGTGACTTCGAACTCCACCTTCTGGCCTTCAGCCAGGGTGCGGAAGCCGTCCATGTTGATGGCGGTGTGGTGGCAGAACACGTCTTCACCGCCGCCGTCCTGGGTGATGAAGCCAAAGCCCTTCGCGTCGTTGAACCACTTCACGGTACCGGTTGCCATTGCACGTCCTTCAGTCTTGCGGGGCGGCGCGAGGAGAGCCGCCCGTTCTTCCCGCCCCCCGACAACCGGGAGACACTCCCAGTTGTAGTGAAACGGCCGGCTGGAAGTCCAGCCGGCCGCCCGGAATGCAAGTCTTGCCCGGATGCCGGGCCTGAAGTCAGACGTCCAGGAGCAGCCGCTCCGGGTCCTCGATGCACTCCTTCACGCGCACCAGGAACTGAACGGCCTCGCGGCCGTCGACCAGCCGGTGGTCGTAGGTGAGCGCGATGTACATGATGGGCCGAATCACGACCTGGCCGTCGCGGGCCACGGGGCGTTCGACGATGTTGTGCATGCCCAGGATGCCCGTCTGCGGCGGGTTGAGGATGGGCGTGGACAGCATGGAGCCGAAGATGCCGCCGTTGGTGATGGTGAAGGTGCCACCCTGGAGGTCGGCCAGGGCCAGCTTGTCATTGCGCGCCTTGGTGCCCAGCTCGCCCACGGACTTCTCCAGCTCCGCCAGGCCCTGCTTGTCCGCGTTGCGCACCACCGGCACCACCAGACCGCGGCTGCCGCTGACGGCCACGCCGATGTCGTAGTAGTGCTTGAAGATGACGTCCTCACCGTCAATCTCCGCGTTGATTTGCGGGAAGGCCTTGAGGGCCTCGACGGAGGCACGGATGAAGAAGCTCATGAAGCCGAGCTTCACGCCGTGCTTCTGCTGGAACTTGTCGTTGTACTTCTTGCGCAGGGCCATCACCTCGCCCATGTCCACCTCGTTGAAGGTGGTGAGCATGGCGGCGGTGGACTGGGCCTGGATGAGGCGCTCAGCCACGCGCTTGCGCAGCGGCGTCATCCGCACGCGCTCCTCGCGGGCGGCGTTCGGGCGGGGGCCGGCGGGCTGCGCCGGGGCGGCGGGCGTGGCCGGGCGGTTGAGCTGACCCAGCACGTCGTCCTTGTGCACGCGGCCACCGGCGCCGCTGCCCTTCACCTGGGAGATGTCCACGCGGTTCTCTTCGGCCACCTTGCGCGCGGTGGGCGTGGAGCGCGCGTCGGACGCGGCGGGCGCCTCGGCGGCGGGAGCGGGCGCGGCGGCAGGAGCCGGAGCCGCGGCGGCGGGCTTGGCGGCGGGAGCGCCGGCGCCTGCCTCGAGGAGGCCGAGCACCTCGCCCACGCGGACCTTGTCGCCCTCCTTGAAGGCGATGCTGGACAGCGAGCCCGCGGACGGGGCCGGCACGTCGATGGTGACCTTGTCGGTCTCCAGGACGACGAGCGGCTCGTCGGCGGTGACGGCGTCACCCGGCTTCTTGTTCCACTTGCCGACGACGGCTTCGGTGATGGATTCGCCCAGGGGGGGCACTTTGATTTCAACGGCCATTCTTGGTCCCTCGGAGGATGGCTTCCTCGATGATGAGCTGCTGCTCGTATTCGTGCGTCTTGGGGAAGCCCGTGGCGGGGCTGGCGGCTTCGGCGCGACCGATGTAGCCGATCTTCACCTGCTGCTTCGACTGCGTGGAGGCCAGGTCGTGCAGGCGGGGGAACATGAAGTGCCACGCGCCGGCGTTGCGCGGCTCTTCCTGCACCCACAGCAGCTCGGCGAGCTTCGGCATCTTCGCGATGAGCCCCGCCAGCACGTCGGAGGCGAACGGGTAGAGCTGCTCCAGCCGGACGATGGCGATGCTTTCGTCCTTGCGCTCGTCCCGCGCCTTCACCAGGTCGTAGTACACCTTGCCGCTGCACAGCAGCAGCCGCGTCACGCCCGCCGGGTTCACCCGGTCCAGGATGACTTCCTGGAAGGTGCCCGTGGCCAGCTCCTCCACCTTGCTGGTGGCCTCCGGCCGGCGCAGCAGGCTCTTGGGCGACATGATGACCAGCGGCTTGCGCACCGGGCGCAGCACCTGGCGGCGCAGCAGGTGGAAAATCTGGGCCGGCGTGGTGGGGTAGCAGACCTGGATGTTGTCCTCGGCGCACAGGTCCAGGAAGCGCTCCAGACGCGCGCTGGAGTGCTCCGGGCCCTGGCCTTCGTAGCCGTGCGGCAACAGCAGGGTGAGGCCGCTGAGGCGGCGCCACTTGCTCTCACCGGCGGCGATGAACTGGTCGATGATGATCTGCGCGCCGTTGCCGAAGTCGCCGAACTGCGCTTCCCAGGCCGTCAGACCGTCCGGCACGTCCAGGCTGTAGCCGTACTCGAAGCCGAGCACGCCCATCTCCGACAGCGGGCTGTTGTAGACGTGGAAGCCGTTCTTGCCCTTGCCGCTGACGAACTGGCGCAGCGGGACGAACTTCTCGCCCGTCTTCACGTCGTGCACCACCGCGTGGCGGTGGCTGAACGTGCCGCGCTCGCTGTCCTGGCCGGTGATGCGGATGTTGTAGCCCTCGGAGAGCAGCGTGGCGTAGGCCAGCGACTCGCCCTCGCTCCACTGCAGCTCGCCGCTGTCCAGCATGCCCAGGCGCTTCTTGATGACGGTGCGCTCCACGTCGCGGTGGACGTTGAAGCCCTCCGGCAGCGTGGACAGCTTGCGCAGCGCATCACACAGCACCTGCTTGTCCACCGCGGTGGACACGTCCGGCGCGCTCTTCAGCGAGCCGCCCTGGTAGGGCTTCCACAGGCCTTCCAGCGCGCTGGGCTCCTTGAACTGGCTCTCCTGCCGCGCGCGGGTGAGCGCCGCGTCGAACTCCTGCTGGCAGCGCTGCTTGATGGCCTCCGACTCCTCGGCCGGAACCTTGTTCTGCTCCGCCAGCTTCGCCGCGTAGAGCGTGCGCACCGTCGGGTGCTTGCGGATGATGTCGTACATCGCCGGCTGCGTGAACGAGGGCTCGTCACCTTCGTTGTGGCCGTAGCGGCGGTAGCAGACCAGGTCGATGACGACGTCCGACTTGAACGTCTGGCGGTACTCGGCCACCAGCTTCGCGATGTGGACGCAGGCCTCCGGATCATCCCCGTTCACATGGAAGACGGGGATGTCCAGCATCTGCGCGATGGCGGTGGAGTAGAGCGACGAGCGCGAGTCGTGCGGGTCGGTGGTGAAGCCGACCTGGTTGTTGATGACGATGTGGACCGTGCCGCCCGTGGTGTAGCCCTTGAGGCCGGACAGGTTGAGCGTCTCCGCCACCACGCCCTGGCCGATGAAGGCCGCGTCGCCGTGGATGAGCAGCGGCATCACGCTGGTGCGCTCGGTGTCGCCGCCGCGGTCCTGCTTGGCGCGCACGCGGCCCTCCACCACCGGGTCCACCGCTTCCAGGTGGCTGGGGTTGAAGGCCAGCGACAGGTGCAGCTTGCGGCCCTGGCGCGTGGTGTGGTCGGACGAGAAGCCCATGTGGTACTTCACGTCGCCGCGGCCCAGGTAGTCCTGCGGGTTCCGGGGACCGTCGAACTCGCTGAAGATCTGATCCGGCTGCTTGCCCAGGATGTTCGTCAGCACGTTGAGGCGGCCGCGGTGGGCCATGCCGATGACGATTTCCTTCAGGCCCATGCCGGTGGCCACTTCGCCCAGCGCGTCCAGCATGGGGATGAGCGCCTCGCCGCCGTCCAGGCTGAAGCGCTTGGCGCCCACGTACTTGGTGTGGAGGAAGTGCTCGAAGCCCTCCGCGTACGACAGCTTGGTGAGGATGTGCCGGCACTCGTCCGGGGAGAAGTCGGTGCGGTTCTCGTTGGACTCCATCCGGTGCATCAGCCAGCGGCGGCGCTCGCTGTCGAGCATGTGCATGTACTCGACGCCGATGGTGTCCGTGTACGTGCGGCGCAGGCGCGCCAGCAGCTCCGTCAGGCGCACGCGCTGCTCGCCGAACACGCCATTGGTCTCCACGAGCTGCTGGACCTCGGCGTCGGTGAAGTGGCTGTCATCCACCAGGGCCACATCCGCCACGTGCGCCAGCGCCGGGCGCGGACGGCCGAGCGGATCCAGCTTCGCGCGCAGGTGGCCGCGCAGGCGGAAGGCGAAGATGACGTGGTCCACGCGCGCCTGCAGCGAGATGTCCTGGACGGACTGGCCGGGCGCGGCCACCGGGACGGGCTGCGGCGCCGGCGCGACCTGGGCCTTGGACGCGGCGCCCTTGCCGCCCTCCTTGGCCGCCGCGGGAGCCGCTACGGGCTCCAGCAGCCGGGTGCTGAAGATGGGTCGTCCGGCGCCGTTGCTGCGGTCGAAGACCTCCCGCCAGCTTGCATCCACGCTGGCGGGGTCCTCCAGATAACGGGCGTAGAGGCCCTCGATGAAGTCGATGTTGGCGCCGGAAAGAAACGTGTCCTGGAAATTCGCCATGGCGTGTCGTCTTTTACTGGATGGGCGCCCCGTTGGGGGGTTTTAGCGGCGCCTTTTGTAGCGCCCTCCCGCTGGCTGATAAGCCGCACCCGTTGCCGCGGAGCAGGTGGATTCATGCCCCAGGTGAGTGCAACTTCAACCATTCCGCCCAGAAGGAATGGTAGAGAACGCGTTTCCTGTCTTTCCCCTTCCGCAACGAGGCTGTCTCCATGCTGCTCCAAGGCAAGAAGCTGCTCATCACCGGGGTGCTCACGCCTCAGTCCCTGGCCTACGGCATCGCCGAGCACGCGCTGGCTCAGGGGGCCGAGGTCCTCCTCACCGGCTTCGGTCGGGCCAAGTCCCTCACCGAGCGGAGCGCCAAGCGCCTCAAGCCGGGAATGGAGGTGCTGGAATTGGACGTCACCAACTCCGCCCACTTCCCCGCACTCACGGACGCCCTGCGTCAACGGTGGGACCGGGTGGACGGCGTGTTGCATTCCATTGCCTTTGCGCCCGAAGATGCTTTGGGTGGCAACTTTCTCAACACCCCGTGGGAGAGTGTGCAGACGGCGTTCCGCATCTCCACGTTCTCGCTGAAGGAGCTGTCGGTGGCGTGCCTGCCGCTGATGACGCAGGGGGGCTCCATCGTCACGCTGGACTTCGACAACCGCGTCGCCTGGCCCATCTACGACTGGATGGGGGTGTGCAAGGCGGCCCTGGAGTCCACGGTGCGCTACCTGGCGCGGGACCTGGGCCCCAAGGGCATCCGCGTCAACGCCCTGGCCGCCGGGCCCCTGTCCACCATCGCCGCGAAGGGCATTCCAGGCTTCAAGGCCCTGGAGCGTGGCTGGGGTCAGCAGGCCCCCCTGGGCTGGAGCGCGAAGGACAGCCACGACATGGTGGCCCGCACCGCGTGTGCCCTGTTGTCGGACTGGCTGCCCTCCACCACCGGCGAAATGATCCACGTGGACGGTGGCTACCACGCCATTGGCGCGCCTCCGGTGACGCCGGACGCGGACGAACTCCCGCCCAAGCCCGCCGGCGAGTAGGGCCCATCCCCCGGGACCATCTGGACCCGGGGGCGTCCCCTCTGAGGTCATCCGACACCTGCCTGCCCGGATGGAAACCGGGCCGGACCGCCCCCTGTTCTCACGTGAGAGCCCTCACGGTAGAGTCTTGAACGTTTCGCAGGACTCTCCGCGCGTCGCGGGGCCTGCGCAGGAGCCGCCGCACAGTGAGCACCCACAGCACCAACGTCTTGCTGGTGGACGACAGCCCGACGGTTCGGAACATCGTCAAGATCTACCTGATGAACCTCAAGGTCTCGACCGTCGAGGCGGATGATGCGACCCGGGGGCTGCAGATTCTCCGGCTGGTGCCGGTGAGTCTGGTCATCGCGGACATCAACATGCCGGGGATGGATGGCATCACCTTCGTCAAGGAGGTGCGCGCCAGCGCGATGCCGCAGGTCCGCTCGGTGCCCATCCTGCTGCTGACGGCGGAGAAGAACGTGGACCTGCGTCAGCGCGGCACCGAGGCCGGCGCCAACGCCTTCATCCAGAAGCCGGTGTCCCACCACGAGCTGACGGAAACGGTCCGTCAGTTCCTCACCAAGGCCTGACCGCCGTGAGCCTGCCGTCCCTGCTGCTCGTCGACGACAGCGACGCGATTCTCGCGCTGGAGCGGGCCATCCTCTCCGGCCACTACACCATCCACACCGCCAGCAACGGCCGCGAGGCCCTGGAGAAGGTGGGACGCCTGCGTCCGGCGGCGGTGTTGCTCGATTTGTCCATGCCGGAGATGGACGGCGACGAGGTCCTCCAGCGGATGAAGGCGGACCCGGCCACGGCCGACATCCCCGTCATCATCATCTCCTCGGAGAAGTCGCGCGCGGAGGCGTGCCTGGGCCTGGGCGCGGAGACCTTCCTGGCCAAGCCGTTCCGCGCGGATGAGCTGCTGCAGACGGTGGGCGAGGCCATGACGAGCGCGTGGCAGCGGGCGCGCACGGGCTCGCTGTTGGTGCTTCGCGTGACGGTGGGCGAGCTGGAGTTCGCCATTCCGCTGGACGCGGTGCGGGAGGTCCTGCTGCATCCGGCGACCCGGCCGCTGCCCACCGGGCCGGCGTACCTGCGCGAATACGTGGAGGTGCGGGGCGCGGCGCTGTGCGTGCTGGACGTGGCGCGCCGGCTGGGCGTGGAGCACAAGCTGACGCGCGTGGAGCGCATGCTCGTCGTCATCGAGGCGGAGGGCGTGTCGCTGGCGCTCGCCGTGGACACGGTGAAGGACCCCGAGGAGTACGCGGCGGCGGACATCGACCGGCGCGAGCGCGTGGGCGGCGCCGACCATGGTCCGCTGCGCGATGGGCTCATCGGCATGCTGCGGTCGGGCGGGCGTTCGCTGCCCATCCTGGACCCGCGGGTATTCATCGCGCGGGGGCTCTTGCGGGAGCTGCCCGCGATGCTCGAGGCCGCGGAGGCCGGGCGGAACGCATGAGCGGAGCGCTCGACCCGCGGCTGCTGGCCCGCGCGCGGGAAGTGGTGGCCAGCATCACTGGCTTTCGCAATGACGCCATTGCCTCCGAGGCGGTGGACCGCGTCATTCGCGCGGAGCTGACTCGCGGGCGCACCGCGCCCGACCTGCTGGGCGAACTGCTCCTTCCCGTCTCTCACCTGGCCACCGCGCTGGTGAAGGCCATCCTGGTGGGGGAGACGTACTTCTTCCGCCACCCGGAGCACTTCCGCTTCATCTCCCACGAGGCCGTGCCCGCGGCGCTCCAGCGGGGTGCCCTGGCCCTGCGGGGCTGGAGCGCGGGCTGCGCGTCTGGCGAGGAGGCGTATTCGCTGGCCGCGTGTCTCCAGGCGTCGTTGCCGCACGGCTTCCCCGTGGAGGTGCTGGGCACGGACATCCACGAGGCCAGCCTGGAGGCGGCGCGCCGCGCCACCTACGGGACGTGGTCCCGCCGCGAGTCCGCGCCGCGCCTCTTCCCGCTCTACTCGGAGACGGGCGAGCGCGAGGTCACCATCCTTCCCCCCGTCCGCCGCATCACCACCTTCGCCCAGGCGAACCTGCTGGCGCCGCTGCCCGAGCGCTTCGGCCGCTTCGACTTCATCCTCTGCCGCAACGTGCTCACCTATTTCACTCCCGCCGCGCGTGACGCGGCCATCTCCCTCCTGTCGCGCACGCTCAACCCCGGCGGCTGGTTGTTCCTGGGCGCCGTGGAGGTGGACCGCGTCCCCGCGGGCATGGTCCGCGAGGGGCCGCCGGAGCTGCAGGCCTTCCGCCTCCTCACGCAGGAAGAGCTGAACGCCCGCGCCGCCGCCGCGTCCCGCGCCGCCGCCCTCGCCCGTCCGGTGGCGCCGCCGTCCCGCCGTCCGGTGGCGCCGCTGATGCCCGCTCCGGCGCGCGAGGTGCCCGTGGCGCCTCCGCCGCCGCCCACGCGGCTGCACCTGAATGCGCTGGAGCGCATCGAGGAAGGCGACGAGGTGGGCGCGTCCTCCGTGCTGGAGGCCCTGGTCCGCCAGGCGCCGGACTACTTGCCGGGGCTGCTGGAGCTGGCCCTGCTGCGGGAGCGCTCCGGGGCGCGGGAAGGCGCGGTGCCGCTGATGCGCGCCTTGCGCTCGCGCGCGGAGCGGCTTCCTCCTGACCAGCTCGTGGAGGGGCCGGAGGCCCTGCCCGCGCGTTTCTACCAGGCGTCCGCTGACGCCTACCTCAACCAGGGGGCGCTCGAATGAAGGTCACCCCGCGGACATTGGAAGCGGCCCAGGAGGCCGAGGCGCTCGAGCTGTTGGAGCGGCGCGCGTCCCGCCTGCGAGAGCAGGGGGAGAACACCGTCGAGGAGGCGGTCCACTGGATTGCCGAGTTCCCGCTCGGTGAGGAGCGCTACGCGCTCTCCCTGGAGTCGCTGCGCGCCGCGCTGCCCCTGAAGATGGTGTCGCCGGTGCCGCTGTCGGCGCCGCACGTCGTCGGGGTGCTGCGCTTCCAGGGCCAGGTGCTGGCCGCGCTCAGCCTGGCGTCGCTGCTGGGCGGCCACGGCTGGCGGCAGGACCCGGCGGTGCTGCTGGTGGTGGACCGCGGGGACGGCGAGCTGTGCGCGCTGGACTGCGAGGCCATTCCCCGCCCCACCACGCTGCCCATGAGCGCGGTGGAAGCCGCGCGGGTGCGCGCGGAGGGGGCGGTGATGGAGGTCTTCACGCAGGACCGGCAGCTCATCCACCTCATCGACCTGAAGCGGCTGTTCTCCGCCACGCGCGGCACGGGAGCCCGTCATGCCCGTTGATCCGATGCTGCAGGGGCTCGTCGCGGGCTTCGCCGTCGAGGCCCAGGAAGTGGTCCAGAAGGTCACCATGGACCTGCTGGAGCTGGAGCGCGAGGGCCTGGAGACGGATGCCCTCACCAAGCTCTACGTCCGGCTGGGCCGCCACCTGCACACCCTGAAGGGCAGCGCCGCCTCGCTGGGCATGCAGGACCTGAGCGACATCGCCCACAAGCTGGAGGACGCGCTCGCCCCGCTGAAGGCGAACCCTCAGAAGATGCCGCGGCCGGTGGTGGACATCCTGCTCCACGGCCTGGACCTCTTCCTGCTGCGCGCGCAGGCCCACGCGGACGGGCGCGGGGAGGCGCTTCCGGACCCGGCGGCCGCCCTGGCGCAGCTGGTGGCGGACGCGCCGCCGCCCGAAGAGGCCGCGGCCATGGTCGCCGCCTCCGGGAGCCTGGCCGCCGTCGCCGCGCCGGCTCCGTCCGCGGAGCCCGTGTCCCTGCCGGACGCGCTGCCGGAGTCCGCGGACGCGGGCTGGCGCGTGTCGTCGTGGCAGGTGACGGCGCTGATGCGCGAGGTGGAGCGCCTGCGCGAGGTGCGCCTGCGCGTGGAGGAGCGGGGCCGCGAGCTGGAGCGGGTGGCCGTGCTGCTGGCGAAGCAGGGGCTGCTGGCGGAGACGGCGGAGGCGCGCACGGCGCTGTCCGGCACCGCGCGCTCGCTGCGCACCGACGGCGAGGAGACGAGTGACATCGTCGACGCGCTGGAGGATGGCCTCAAGGCCATCACCACGCGCCCGGTGCGCACCATCCTGGATCCGCTCCAGCGCATGGTGCGTGACTTGTCCCGTCAGCTGGGCAAGGAAGCGCGGCTGTCGGTGGTGGGCGCGGAGGTGTCGCTGGACCGGCGCCTGCTGGAGAAGCTGCAGGGCTCGCTGGTGCACCTGCTGCGCAACGCCGTGGACCACGGGCTGGAGCTGCCGGCGGACCGCGAGCGCGCGGGCAAGCACCACGAGGGCGCGCTCACCCTGCGCGTGGAGCAGCAGGGCAACCTGCTCTACCTGGAGGCGTCCGACGACGGCGCCGGCATCGACGTGGAGGTGGTGCGACGCCTGGCCGAGCAGCGCGGCGTCGTCACCGCGGAGGAGACGGTGCGCCTCAACGAAAACCAGCTGCGGGACCTCATCTTCCGGTCCGGCTTCAGCACCCGCACGGACGTGACGGACACGTCCGGCCGCGGCGTGGGCCTGGACGCGGTGCGCGCGTCGGTGGAGGCACTGCAGGGCCGCATCGAGGTCGCGAGCACGCCGGGGCAGGGCACGCGCTTCATGCTGACGCTGCCCACGGACCTGGGCAGCTCGCCGGTGCTGGTGGTGCGCGTGCTGGAGCAGCTGGTGGGCCTGCCCATGCTAGCGGTGGAGGCCACGCAGCTGGCGCGCGCGGAGTCGCTGCGCCTGGGCAAGCGCCGGGCGCATTTGGAGTACCAGGGACAGCTGTTGTCGGTGGTGGACCTGGGGGCGCGGCTGGGCCTGCGCGCCCTGGCGCCGCCGGCCGAAGGGCAGCCGCTGCTGATTGTCCAGAGCGGTGGCAAGCGCGTGGCGCTGGTGGTGGACGCGGTGGTGGGGGACCGGGATTTGGTCATCCGCCCGCTGCCGTCGGAAGTCCGCGACGTGCCGGCCTGGCAGGGCGCGGCCACGCTCAGCCGTGGCGAGCTGCTGCTCATCTGCCGTCCGGACTGGCTGGTGACGGAGACGGTGCAGGTGCAGGTGTCGGCGCAGCGGCGGGCGCTGGTGGTGGACGACTCGCTCACCGCGCGGGCGCTGCACCGGGCCATGCTGGAGGCGGGCGGCTTCACGGTGCACCTGGCGGCCAGCGGGGCCCGGGCCCTGGACCGGCTCCAGTCGGACACCTACGACGTCGTCATCTGCGACCTGGACATGGAGGAGATGGACGGCATCCAGCTCATCGCGAAGCTGCGGGAGCGCCCGGAGACGGCGTCGCTGCCCGTCATCCTGGTCTCCGCGCACGACAGTTCGGTGGCGCGCGAGCGGGGCCTGAAGGCGGGCGCGGACGGCTACCTCAGCAAGCGCGAGTGCGCCGCGGGCCGTCTGCTGGCGGAGGTGCTGGACGTCATGAGCCGCCGGGGGAGTCGCGCGTGAGCGTTCAGCGACCCATCCGGGTCCTCGTGGTGGACGATTCGCCCACCATGGCGAACATGCTGACGGCCCTCCTCACGGAGGAGCCGCGCATCGAAGTCGTGGGCCGTGCGGGAGACGGCAACCGCGCCGTGCAGCTGGCGCGCCTGCTGCGCCCCGACGTCATCACCATGGACCTGCTGCTTCCCGGCCTGGATGGGCCGGGGGCCATCGCCGCCATCATGTCCCAGTCCCCCGCGCGCATCCTCGTGGTGAGCGCGGTCGCGGAGCAGCGCGGCGTGGACCTGGGCTTCCAGGCGATGAGCGCCGGCGCGCTGGAGCTCATCGGCAAGCCCAACGTGACGAACGCAGAGGAGCTGCGCCGCTGGGGCAAGGAGCTGGCGCACTCGGTGTGCCTCATGGCGGAAGTGCCCGTCATCTCCCGCCGGCCGCGTGCGGCCACCGCGCCGCCGCCGCCCACTGGCGCGCGGGTGGACATCTTCGGCGTGGTGGCCTCCACGGGCGGGCCGCCCGCGCTGGCGGACGTGCTGTCCAAGCTGCCTCGCTCGCTGCCGGTGCCGCTGCTCATCGCCCAGCACATCACCGTGGGCTTCACCCAGGGCATGGTGCGCTGGCTGTCCCAGGTGACGCCGCTGCCGGTATCCATCGCCAAGGACGGCGAGCGGCTGGAGCCGGGCCGCGTGTACTTCCCGCTGGACGGGCATGACCTGCTGGTGGACGCGGCCGGGCTGGCGCGCCTGCAGCCCAGCCGGGGCGGACCCTGCCCCAGCGGGGATGTGATGCTGACGTCGCTGGCCGCCGCCTTTGGCCGGCGCAGCGGCGGGGTGGTGCTCACCGGCATGGGCGAGGACGGCGCGCGCGGCCTGCTGGCCATCCGCAGGGCGGGCGGCGTCACCTTCTCCCAGGACGAGGCGTCGTCGGTCGTCTTCGGCATGCCTCGCGCCGCGCTGGATGTGAAGGCCACCGACCAGGGCGTGCCTCTGGCCTCGATGCCGGAGCTCATCCTCCAGAGCTGTACCTTCGCCCCCTTCCGGGGCGGACGCCCCGAGGGAGGACCCACCCGGTGAGATCCTCCTGTGCCTGTTTCACCTGCCCGCCTCCGCGCGGGTGCCGTGCTGACGTCGTTTCCCCGGCGGTGATTCCGTGAGCCTCCCGCAACAATCCTTCGCCTCCCAGTTGTCGCAGCAGTTCCGCCAGTCGCTGGGGCTGGCGCCGAAGTTCGTGCTCGTCACCGCGCTCATCAGCGCGACGGCGGCCACCCTGCTCACCGGTGTCGCCACGCGGCGGCTGGAGAGCGACCTGGCGGACAGCTACCTGGGCGCGGGGCGGCACGTGGCCCGCGGGCTGGCGGTGGCGGCGGAGCAGGGG
>NZ_VHLC01000135.1:0-19553 GCF_006547355.1 Myxococcus sp. AB036A
ACTGTGGGGGGGGCTCCGCCGGGGGGCCTGGAAGTCCGACAGGTGGCGACCCCGTCCAGCTCGCCTCCGGCCAATTCCTCAACCGCGAGTTGGACTTGTTCATCGCGGACATCCTTCCCATTCAAGTGGAGCGTACCTATCGCTCACTGGACTTGACCCGCAGGCAATTTGGGGTGGGCATGGCCGGTAACTACGAGCAGTACCTCTGGCGAGCAACGGCGGCCTTCACTGAGTATGAGTTAGTCAATCCAGACGGAACGCGCATCCGCTATGAACGGGTGTCTCCCGGAACAACTTCGCAGAGCGCCATCTTCGAGACGACCTACCCAGGTCCGTGGTCCGGCTCGCGCATCGTTTATAATGCCGACATCCTTGGCTGGGACCTGTGGTTCCGGGATGGTCGCCGCTGGACGTTCAACCACGCTCATCGTCTGGAGCGGATCGAGGATCGCAACGGAAATGCCCTGACCATCACTCGCCAGAGTGGGTACTCAGGCCCAATTACTCGTGTCACCGGGCCGTCTGGCCGCTGGGTGGAGTTCACCATTGGCTCGGGCCTCTATAACGGTTTGGCCACCCAGGCTCGGGACAATGCCGGAAGAATCGTCACCTATACCTACGACACGCAGGGGCGGCTGACTCAGGTCACAGACGCAGTAGGGGCGGTTCGCAAATACACGTACAACGATTCCAACTACATTGAGACGGTGGTGGACGCGGAGGATCGACTCGTCGTCCACAATGAGTACGGGGCGAAGGGTCGCGTCTCCAGACAGACGCTGGCTGATGGCAGCACCTACGAGTTCACTTATCTAGTGGAGATGATCGCTGACTGCGTGCCTAACGGCGCCTGCAATGTCCGTGAGGGGGAGCAGATCAACCGCACTGACGTGAAGGACCGCTCGGGGCAAACGCGGCGCGTGTCGTTCTATTCGGGGTACATCATCTATGACACATATCCACTTGGCGCGCCCGAGGAGCGCACGACGAGCTTCGAGCTTGATCTGTCCAATGGGAGGCGGAAAGCCGTCATTGACTCACTGGGGAGGCGAACCGAATTCGAACATGACGCCTGGGGCAACATCACCCGGGTGACCAGTCTCGCGGGCACGCCGCAGGCGGTGTCAACGCAGTACGCATATAGCGCGACCAATCAGCTCTCGACCGTCCAGGACGCACTTGGCCATATCACCGAGTACCAGTACGACGCTCGGGGCAACCTGAGGCGCATCGAGGACCCAACGGGGCGGACCCTAGAGTACACACATGATTCCTTGGGGCGTCTGATCACGGTGCGTGTCGGTACGGACGCTCTCCTCACCTTCACCTATGAAGGCGCGGACATCATCGCGGTGACGAATGGCGGGGACCTGACCACGGAGTTTTCCCACGATGCCCTAGGGCGCGTTGTCACCCGGCGCAGCCCCGCAGGGCATGTCGACCGGTACGAGTACGATGGCAGCGATCGGCTGCTCAAGTACATCAATGCCAGCGGTCACGTCGTCGAGTTCGCCTACGACAGATCTGGGAGGGTTGTGTCCTCGACGGATGCCCGCGGCCAGGCGACCCTTTATGCCTACAACAACCTGGGCCTGCTCTCCGAGCGGATGGACCCGTTGGGGCGCATCGAGACGTTCACATATGACACCGCAGGTCGCCTGCAGGCATTCAAAGATCGTAAGGGGCAGGTGAGTGGGTGGAGCTATAACTCCGCTGGCGAGACGGTCCTGGTGGGTTTTGGCGCCACGGTGTCTGCGCCGACGGTGTATGCAAACAGCATCGCCGTCGAGTACGACCTGGGGGGGCGCCTTGTCCGAATGGAGGACAGTTTGGGAGCCATTATCACCCAGGCACATGATGGCCTGGACCGGCTCGTCCAGGAGGTGTCGCCGAATGGGACTGTGGACTATACTTATGACGCCGTGGGCCAACTGGCGACCATGAATGCCACTGGGCACTCTCAGGTAATTTATACCCACGACAACGCCGGCCGGTTGACCGCCATCGCGCAGGGGGGGCGTACAGTGGCTTTTGCCCATGATACGGTGGGTCGTCGGCAGTCCATTTCTCTGCCTAACGGGGTATCCCAGCATTACGCCTACGACACTGCTGGGCGACTCTCCGCAATTGAGTATCGGCAGGGGATGTCTGTGGTGGGAGACCTGCACTACACCTACGATGGAGACGGGAATCGCGTCTCAGTCGGTGGCACCCTTGCACGCACGGGATTGCCGCTGACGGCCTCTGGCGCTGTCTACGATGCGGCCAGCCAGTTGACAGTCTGGAATGGTCAGCCTCGAGCCTACGACGCCAATGGCAATCTTGTGTCGGATGGCGCGAGAACCTATAGCTGGGATGCGCGCAATCAGTTGGTTCAGATCGTCGAGGGTCCCGGAGCGTTGGCGACGTTCGAGTATGAGCCCACGGGAAGGCGTTCACGCACGATGTTGTTCGGCGTCGTGGAGGACTATCTCTATAGTGGGGACAATTTCATTCAGGTTAAGTCCCTGGCGGGAACGCGTGACTTGTTGACGGGATTTGGGCTGGACGAAGTTTATAGCCAGACGTCCTCCAGCGGTTCCTATGACTTCTTGTCGGAGGTCATGGGAACGACAGTGGCGCTCGTTGATGGTGCCGGCAGCCTGAGCTCGATGTACTCCTACGAGCCGTACGGAATGGCGCTGTCTACGGGGCTAACGACCGCAAATACTCAGACGTTTACGGGGCGGGAGGATGACGGAACGGGGCTATTCTACTTTCGGGCTCGCTACTATGAGCCGGCCACAGGACGTTTCCTTCAGGAGGAGCCGTTCGTGCAGAATCCTGCGATGCTTCAAGCTTATGCGCTTATGGGGCAGGGATTGCCGCCTTATGCATATGCCTCGAACAACCCCTTGAGCTATCGTGATCCCACAGGGGAAAATCCGGTCGCGGGTGCCATGGCGGGAGCCGTTGTGGGAGGTCCGGTAGGTGCACTCGTCGGTGCGGCGGTAGGGACGGCGGCAGTGGGAATCATTGCCTATTGCGCCACTCATCCAGGCTCGTGTCCTAGTTTTCCGTGGCCGGAACAGACGGCGGATGATCCCGTCATGAATCCGCCAGCGCCCCCGAATGCTTGCCCGATGGGGAAGGGGGAGCGAAACTTCTCAGGCAAGGAGAGCGGGTCAGATAACGCATTTAAGCACTACAGGCCGGTTCGAGGGCGGCCCGATAAGGTAGAGTTTAAGCATCCTCAAACGGGAAAGAAGACAATTAAACCCAAGCCTCCGGGATTCGACGATTGGTTCAACGGAAAGAAATAGTCCGCAGAGGCCGAAGGGGCATTGTCGCGCCGTTGGCGGTCGAGGCGATGGAGCGGGCCTGGGACCTGGAAGAGGTTCCGGAGGGGGCGCGTGATGCACTTTTCCACGCCTATCTGATGGCGGCCCGGGCAGGCAGAGTGGAGGCCATGACGAATGCCGGCCTCCATCTCCTGTACGGGGATGGTGTTCCCCAGGATGTGCGGCACGCATTCCGATGGATGCGGAAGGCCGCAGGCCTGGGGGACGGGGTTGCCGCTTTCAATCTGGCTTTGTCCTACGAGAAGGGACCATGCATCCGGCCGAATCGGAGGCTTGCCGAGTATTGGTACAGGCGTGCTGTATCCCTGGGATTCCCTCCGGCTCGAATGAACCTGGCGGCACTGCTCGTCCAGAGCTCCGATAAGGAGAAGCTGAAGGAGTCCGTTGCGCTTTACCGGGAAAGTGCACGGTTAGGGAATGTGAAGGCCTTGCTCTACGTCGCATTTGCCTACGAGCAGGGCCGAGGCGTCCGGAAGAATCTAGGACGAGCCATTCAAATCTACAAGAAGGCCGCTGACGCGGGAAATGCCGATGCCCAATGCGTCCTGGGTTGGATGTGTCTCAATGGTGTCGGGGGCTCTACAGACATACTGGGGGCTCTCAGGTGGTACCAACAGTCCGCAGAACAAGGTAACGCCAGTGCCCTCTTTAGCCTGGGACAGATGTACGGGGAAGGCAATGGCGTGCCCAAATCCAGGACACGCGCAGCTCGGTACCTCAGGTTGGCCGCAGCTCTGGGCCATTCTCGGTCCGCAGACTATTTGAAAGAATTGGGCTTCGAGGTGTAGCGGGCGCGCCGGGAGTGGATGCGTCAGCGGGCGACCTGATTGTAGTCAACTTGGTGCATCAATAATTCCGGGGTGGTGAATGCCAGGGCGTGCCGTCGAGGAGGAAATGCAAACGGCGGAGCCCGCCGCGCCCAGGTGTCCATGCCATCCACTCGCCAGTCAGGTGCCCGAAGAGGCGTTCCCGAAACGACTCAGCATTTCTTCCACGTACTGGACGCCCCGAGCCGTGATGGCTTTGCCCTTCTGGGTGTCCTGTGCGTAACCACCGTGCAGGCGGAGCGCCTTGGCCGCGTTCGGCGCGGCGTAGGTGACACCCAGCTCCCCCCAGAAGCGCGACGTCGTTCCAGAGGTCACCTCGAACTCCGCATCCAGCGAGCGTGCGAGATAGAGGGGGATGAGTGACCGCACGAGCTGGTCCTTCTGCTTGCCTGCAGCGATGAAATCCTGCTGCCGCGGATGGCTGCGCAACGCGGACAGCAACTGGTCCACGGCGGTGCCACCATTTCCAGTCGCGGGCGAACCGGCCTTCTTATCGGGGCGCGCTCGCTTCTTCGTCTTCGTGGCCGGGCGGGCCGTCCGCTTCTCCGACTTGGCTCCCGTGCTGCTCTGCACCTGCCGTGTTGCGGGCTTCTTCTTTTTCGCCCCCGTGCGAGGCGCCTTCGCCGTCACCTTTCGGGAAGGCTCAGGCGTAGCGGCCTGGGCCGCCGAAGGTGCGACAGCATCGGTGGTTACCGCACCACGCGGCGGAGTGCGCTCTGCCACGGTCGGCTCCGGCGGCGCGTCGTCGGACGGCTGGGAGACGACTGGCCTGGGACGCGGCGTGCGCTCGACCACGGTCTGCTGCGTGGCGCCACGGGGAGGAGGTGACGGGAAGTCCGAGGCCCGGGGCGCGGCTGTATCTCGGGACTCCTTGAGTCCGAGGCGCGCGCGCACCTCACCCACGATACCGCCCAACCCCACGTTCTGGAGCAGACCTTCCAACCGGGACGTGAAAGACACCTGGTGAGCCCTCCTGGAGACGCGCACATTACCCCATGAAGGCCACATCCCCGAGCGGATGGCTCGATTCCTGCCAGTCCTGCTGCCGTGGAGGAGGTGGGAGGCACCGGTTGTGGGGGCCTCAGGGGCCGAGCCCGAGCCGCTGTGCCGTGGACATGCCGCCCGGGTTCGCGCCCCCGCGCCGTGTCCTTCCCAGCGCATCCCCAGGTCTGAACAGACACCCGGGCTGACAGAGGCGGGGACGGCCCTCCGGGCGGGAGTCGCCATGACCCACTGTCTTCCATGTGCAAGGCCATGCAACTGTTCGCCAATCGTCAGACGGCGTTAGACTCTCCGGACTCCTTCCCTGCGCATGCAGCTGCTTTCCTCCGCCCTCGTCCTGCTGCTCCTCGCGCCTTGCGCGGCCCTGGCTCAGGGTGACTCCCGTATTGCCTTCCTGGGCAAGCAGCTCCAGAAGAGCAAGGACCCGCGCTCGCGCTCGCAGGCGGCGCTGGTGCTCGGAGCGACGGAGGACCCGGAGGCCGTGCCGCTGCTGTGCAACGGCTTGAAGGACGAGAGCGAGCTGGTGCGCGCGGCCGCGGCGAAGGGGCTGGCGAAGCTGCTGGAGCCCGGTGGGCTCGACTGCCTCCAGGCCCACAAGGCGGATGCGGACGCGTCGGTCCAGGCGGCGGTGCGCGAAGCCGTGGGGGCCCTGAAGGAGTACCAGTCCCGCCCGCCGCGCTTCTACGTGCATCTCGAGGCGGTCAAGGACCGCACGGGCAAGCTCCCCGCCGACCTGGTGAAGGCGACGGAGGCGCGGCTGCGCTCGCGACTGATGCGGAGCGGGGCCCAGCTCGCGCCCGCGAAGGAGACGAAGGCGGCGGCGAAGGGCACGCTGAAGAAGCTTCGGGTGCGGGGCTACCGCATCACCCCGGAGCTTCATGCGACGGACGGTGGCGGACTGCGGGTGGCGCTGGTGTGCCTCACCTACCCGGACCTGTCGCTGATGGGGCAGGTGGAAGTGAATGCCGCGGGCGCTCAGCCTGGCGATCTCCTCAAGGCGCTGGTACCTCGCGCGGTGGAGGAAGCGGCGGAGACCTTCGAGTGGAGCAGCGAGACATGACGACGACCACGGCGCCCCTGACGCCAGCCAAGCGGCGCTGGCGCAACTTCCTTCTCGAAACGGGCTTCCAGCTCAAGCTGACGGCGTACATCGTCTCGGTGACGCTCGTGCTGTCGGCGCTGCTGGGCGTGTTCCTCGTGAGAGGCGCGCAGGCGCTGATGCGCGAGACCGCGACGGCGGTGGAGGCCCGCTCCCGCGCGGCGGAGGTCAGCCGCGAGCTGTCCGGCGCCACGCTCTCCAACGAACTGCTGACTCGGATGGACGACCCCACGTTCGAGGCAAGCTTCCGCGAGAAGGCAGGGGCCATCGACGCGGCCTACGAGGCCGAGCGTGCCGCCATCGTTGCCCAACGCGCTGAGCTGGAGCGGCAGCAGAAGCTCACCTGGTGGGCGCTGGGGGGCTTTCTGGTGGCCTTCATCGCGGTGGTGGGATTGGGGACCATCGTGGTGACGCACAAGGTGGCGGGCCCGCTTTTCCGCATCCGCCGCATGGTGCAGGAGGTCCACGACGGCCGGCTGCGTCCACCCCAGCACGGGCTCCGGGATGGCGACGACCTCCAGGACCTCTTCGATGCCACGCGGAAGATGGTGCAGCGCCTCCGCGAGCAGAACGAGGAGGACGCGAGGACCTTGGCGAACGTCCTCCTGGCCGCGGAGCGCACGGGCGCTTCCCCCGAGCTCATCCACGAGCTGCGCGCCCTGGATGCGCGCTACCGCACCCGGCTCGAAGACTGAGCCCTTCCGGGGCTCACCCCCAGGACCGCGCGGGTCCTGACTCCACGGTGAGTCCCGTCTCTTTCAGCATCGCGTGGATGCGCAGGCGCGCTTGGGCCCACGGAAGCGCCTCGACGCGATAGCCCTCCAGCGCGTTCATCAGGTGGCCGCGGTAGCTGGGGTGTCCCGGGTCCGAGATGATGACCACGCCCCGGTCCGTCGTCGCCCGGATGAGCCGGCCCACGCCCTGGCGCAGTTGCAGCAGGGCGCGGGGAAGCCGGTAGTGGAGGAAGCCCATGTATTCGCCGCCGCTGCGAGAGAGGGGCTCCTCGCGTGCGGCCACCAGCGGACGCATGGCGGGCTCCAGGGGCAGCTTGTCGATGAACACGCAGCCGACGCCGCGACCGGGGATGTCCACGCCCTGCCAGAAGCTCTTGGTCCCCAGCAGCACGGTGCCCGTGTCCTTCTCCTGCCGTGCCGCCAGCGAGCGGCTGTGCCCGCGTGACTGCCGCAGCACCTCGATGCCCAGTGGGTCCAGCCGTCCGCGGACGCTCGTGCCCACGCGCTCCATGCGGCGCGTCGACGCGAACAGCCCCAGCACCCGGCCTCCCATCGTCTGGGCCAGGCCCGAAATCCGGAGCGAGGCCCACTCCACGAAGGCTTCCTCGTGCGCACGAGGCGCATCGGTGACGAGCACGACCAGCGCCTGCTCATGCAGCTTGAAGGGCGTGGCCGCGCGGACCAGTCGGGGCGCAGGTCGGCCTCCGCGCCCGTCGAGACCCAAGCGCCGGAGGACGAAGGGGAAGCCGTCGCCAGTGCCCAGCGTGGCGGATGCGAGCACCAGCGTGCGCTTGCTCTCCGCGAAGTCCTTCGACACGTAGGCGGAGACATCCACCGGCTGGGCGCTCAAGCTCCACCGCTGCCGCTTCGGTTCCGCGGTGGCCGCGTAGCACCGTCCTGGCGCGGCTTCTCCGGACAGCTCGCCCGCGAGCACCGCCAGTTCGCCAAGCTCGGTGGTGGCACCAGACAGCTCCCGCTCCAGCGCGGGTTGTCGGGCCGCCAGCTCAGGAAGGGCGGCCAGCACGCGCACGGACAGCAGGACATGCAGCGCCTGGAGCGCGCCGCGCACGCCTTCCAGTCCTTCGCGTACCGGTTCCCAGGTGGGCAGGGCGCGCACGGTCGCGGTGATGCGCAGCTCCGGAGAGTACGCACCTTCATCTGGGTCCTCGCCCACGGCTGTGGCGGTGGGCTCGCACAGCTCCGTCACGCGCGCACCGAGGTCGCGCGCGTCGTCAAGCAACCGGCGAAGGCCATCCTCCACCTCGCCCATCAGCGACCGTGTCTCCGTCCGGCGCGAAGCGCTCAGCGCCTTGCGCAGCTCGGCGAACAGGCCGCGCCGTCCGTCCCTGCCATGCAGCCGCTCGGTGAGGCGGAGGAAGGCAAGGTCCGACAGCTCCAGCGTCAGCGCGGTGGTGGCGACATCCTCCACCTCGTGCGCCTCGTCGAGAACCAGGTGGTCCAGCTTCGGGTAGCGCGCGGGCCACGCGAAGGCGAGCGACTGGTTGATGACCAGCACGTCCGCCTCACGGGCCTGCGCCACGGCCGAGTGATAGAAGCAGCGGTGGAAGTGTGGGCACTTCTCGCCCAGCGTCGTCGACGCCTCGGAGCGCACGGCGGGCACCAGCGCCATCAGCACCGGGAAGCGCTCGCGGAACCAGTGGCTCAGGCGGTCCAGGTCTCCTTCGCCACTGCGACGCAGGTACGCACGCAGATACGCCCGGGGGGCGCGCGCGGAGTGCCCCATGCCAGGCTCCACCCGAGTGGCTTCCAGCGCGCGGCGGCGGCACAGGTAGTTCGTCTGGCCCTTCAGCAGGGCGTAGCCGAAGGCGCCCTTCGTGGCGCGGTGAAGCCGAGGCAGGTCCTTCTCCAGGAGCTGGTCCTGGAGCGTCTTGGTGTGCGGCGCCACGCCGACCTTGCGTCCGTTTCGCGCCGCGAAGAGGGCGGCGGGAGCCAGGTACGCCAGCGACTTGCCCGTGCCCGTGCCGGCTTCCACCGCGAGTTGCCCGCCGTCCGACAGCGCCCGCGCCACCGCCTGCGCCACGTCGAGCTGCGCGGCCCGGCTCATGAATCCTTCACCGGCCTGCTCCAGCGCGCCGCCACCGCCCAGCAGCGCTGAGACCTCGTCCGGACGGACTGGAAGCACGGGGGCATCCGCCTCTGGCTCGGGCAGCGCCGTGGCGCCTCCCGCGCGCCGCCGCTCTGGCTTCCCACGAAGGAAGCCCTGGGCCTCCAGCGACAGCGGCGCAGCTTCTTCACGGCACGCGGCGGCCAGACGCGACAGCAGGTCCACCAGCGGCCATTCCTCATAGTCGAACGCGCCGCTCGCGCCGTCCTTCAGGCCCACGCCCTCCATCGCCAGGCGCAGCTCCGCGCCCTTGCGCGGGTCCAACGCGGCGAGCAGGTCCACCACGTCATCGCCACGGCCCTCGCGGACGCAGCGCTCCATGGCGTGCACCAGCACCGAGTACACCGCCTCGCAGTCCGATACCGCGCGGTGCGGCTGCCTCAACGCGAGCCCGCCCCAGCGCAGCAGCGACTCCAGCGAGTGGCTGGGCAGCTCTGGGTGCAGGTAGTGCATCAGCTCGCACGAGTCGAGCACCGGGGCGCGGATGGGCCCCAGCAGGTCCGGCAGGAAGCCTTTTTCAAAGGGCGCGTTGTGCGCCACCACCGTCCAGCCGGAGAGCTTCTCGCGAAGCTCGGCGATGTCGGTGCCGAAGCGCGGATGCCCTTCGAGGTCCGCGTCCGTCAGGCCCGTCAGCCGCCGGATGGTGAGGGGGAGGGGCCGCGACGCCGAGTACAGGCGCGCGAAGCGTTCCACCTCGCGCCCGTTCTCGAAGAAGATGCAGCCCAGCTCGATGACCTCGTCCACGCGCGGATCCAACCCCGTGGTTTCGAGGTCGAGGAACACATGTCGGGTGAAGAGCTCCGCCGCGCCGCCCATTCAGGCCGCGGAGACTACTCCTCTCGGCGGCGCTGCCTAGAAATCGACCAGCGTCCGTCAGTCGACCATGAAAACGCCGGAAATCATCTTGTTCATGGCGCAGCCGTACACCAGCTTGCCGGACTCCTTCGGCGTGAAGGCAATCTCCACCGGCTGGTCGAGCGGCAACGGCGTGTTGATGTCGTAGCCGTCCATGACGACCTCGGTGGCGCAGGTGTGGTCCGTCTTGC
This sequence comes from Myxococcus sp. AB036A, assembly GCF_006547355.1. NCBI lineage: Bacteria > Pseudomonadati > Myxococcota > Myxococcia > Myxococcales > Myxococcaceae > Myxococcus > Myxococcus sp. AB036A. The sequence continues at coordinate 10,175 of NZ_VHLC01000135.1, forward strand.
GCGTCACCACCAGCTTCACCGGCTCGCCCTTCTTGAGGCTCACCGGGCTGGGCTCGTAGCCCTTCTCGGTGACGGAGAGCTCGACGATGCGCACGCCGTTCTCCCGCTTCTCGGGGACCGCGGGCGCCTTCGCCGCGTCGGCGTCCTTCGTGCACCCTTGCTGGGTGATGCCCACCATGGCGGCCGTCGCGGCCAGGGCGAGCCAGGGCTTGATGATGCGGGAGATGAACTGACGCATGGATGTCTCGGCGGTGTGGGGCGTACGCCCCGCGGGGATGGCCCTCAGGCCTCGTCCGCGGGGGCACTCTCGTCGGAGGTGGAGGTGACGGGCTCGAAGCGCAGCAGGGCGTGGAGCGGGACGAAGACTTCGTGGCCCTCCTCGCCCAGCAGCAGGTCGAACCGGCCCACGCGCATCAGCGGAAGCTGGAGGGTGATGCCGTTGCGCAGCACCATCCGCACCGTCTGCCCGATGTGGTCCAGGAAGGCGCGCGGGTCCGAGTGGGGGCGCTTGTCCGGCTGACGCGCCACCGCGGACGGCTTCTGCGTCAGCTTGGCATCGCGCTCCAGACCGGGCAGCAGCCGCTCCCAGTCCGTGCGCCGGGCCAGCAGCACCACCTGGAGCTTCTCCAGGCGGCCCGTGCGCTCCAGCGTGAAGGCGATGGGCTCCTCCGCCTGCAGCGTGTCCAGCAGGGAGCGCTCCGCCAGCACCACGGAGACTTCTGCCTTGTCGCTGATGAGCCCGGCCAGGAAGTCCGCCACCACGGCGTTTTCGACCTCGCCGCGCGCCTGCTTGATGGCCGCCTTGCGCTGGGTGCGCTCCTTGCGGGCCATGAACTCGGCCACCGTCATGCCGCTCTGGAGCACGCCGAAGGCGTCACCCAGGGACAGGCTGGGCGTCTGGCCCATCAGCTCGTACACCTGGTCGAAGCGCTTCGCCTCCTCGGCGTGCAGCTTGCGCCAGATGCGGCACTTCATCTTCCCTTCCAGCTCGCCCTTCGCGATGCGGGCGGGGACGCGCTCGCGCACCGCCAGCGCCTGAATCTGCTCGGGCGTGGGGGGCGGCCGGGGCGTGGATGGCCGGAAGCCGCCGGGGCGTCCGCCGAATCCGCCACCGGGGGCTCTGCCCGGAGGCGCACCCGTGCCAGGGCCGGTGGGGCGAGGAGCCAGCGGGCGGGCGCCAGGCGTCACGCTCGTCGTCGGGCGGGGCGTGGGGACCGCTGTCGCTGGCGCTGCCACCGGGGTGGGGCGGGGCACCGGGGCGGTCCCCGTGGGCGCGGGACGAGGCGTCGGCAGGGGCGCCGAGCCAGCAGCAGGCCGGGGCGTGGGCGCCACGCCCGTGGGGCGCGGGGTAGGCGTGGGGCGCGGCGTGGGCGCCGGAGTCGGGGTCGGAGCGGCAGTGCCGGGCGTCGTTGCCGGGCGCCGGATGACTTCGACCGCGGGAATCACCCGCCGTGTCTTCCTGTCGTTCACAGTCGTACGTTACCTGATGCGAGTTTTCCGGGCATGCCCGGCTTTACGGCTGGAGGGATGCTGAAAGGTCGACCTTCCACCCGGACGGCTCACGGACCATCCGGACCTCGTGGGAGCTTTCTCCCGCGCGCACGAGCACTGTCGCGACGTCTCCCTCCTCCCGGACCAGTGAGACCTCCGTAACATCCGGAGGCGGAGGGACATTCGCGAAGAAGAGGGCCATGGGCTCCGGTTTTTCTTCACCCCCGGAGGCCTCTCCCACCACCTGCGCACGCTTCGCCAGCGCGTCCTGGGTGGGCTTGGACAGCGCGCCCCACGCCTGCTGCAGCTCCCCTCGCTTCACCAGCCGGTGGAAGGACGTGTAGGCGTCCTGCGGGGTGCCGAAGCGCGGCCGGTTGCAGCCACCCAGGCTCAGCAGCAGGACCAGCGCTACCAGCCAGGGCATCGTCGCGGAGAGACGCATGGGGACAGGGGTTTAGGTCAAAGCGCCGCCGGGGGAAAGCCCGAGGTTCGGACATGTCACGCGGCGTGCTGATGGACGCGATTGCGGCCCGCTCCCTTGGCCGCATAGAGGCTGGCGTCGGCAGCCCGCAGCAGCGCCTCCGCGCTCGGGAGGTCGCTCGACGGCACCGTGGCCACGCCCAATGACGCGGTCAGCCGCACGCACTGCGGCTTGCCACTCCCGCCCACATGCTCCAGTTCCAGGGCGGCGATGGCGTCGCGCACCCGCTCGCAGACCCGGAGCGCGTCCGCGGGGCCTGTCTCCGGGAGCAGGGCGATGAACTCCTCGCCGCCGTAGCGCGCCAGCAGGTCCACTTCCCGCAGCCGCGCCCTCGCTGTCTGGGCCACGGCCTTCAGCACGTGGTCTCCGAAGGGGTGCCCGAAGCTGTCGTTGATGCGCTTGAAGTGGTCGATGTCCAGCATCACCAGGGACAGGGGCGCGCCATAACGCCGCGAGCGGGCGAACTCGTCGTTCAGCCGCTCTTCCAGGGCGCGCCGGTTCGACAGGCCGGTGAGTGCATCCGTGCGGGTGAGCGCCAGCAGCTCTTCGCGCCGCGCTGCCAGCTCCTTGTTGGCGCGGTCCAGCTCCCGGTTCTTCTCCACCAGCGCGTCCTGCAACGCCTTCAGCCGCAGCATGGACTTCACGCGGGCCGACAGCTCGAGCATGTCGAAGGGCTTCACCAGGTAGTCATCCGCCCCCAGCTCCAGTCCCTCCACCTTTCCCGCGGCCTGCCGGGCCGTCATGAGAATCACGGGGATGAAGCCGAAACCGTCCTCGCCCGCGTTCGCCTTGATGATGCGGCACACCTCCACGCCACCCAGTCCCGGCATCTCCACGTCCATGAGGATGAGGTCGGGGCGGGACTCCCGGATGGCGGACAGCGCCTGGGCGCCGTCATGGGCCTCGGTGAAGACGTAACCGTGAGGGGCCAGTCCGTCGCGAACGTGCCGGAGATGCACCGGGTCATCGTCCACGAGGAGCACCGTGCGGCCACTGAGTTCCCCTGCGAGGGGGGCACGGCGGGCGACCTCCAGCGTCCTCTTCCGTTCGCCATCCGCCATGAATGTCTCGCCCCCGGTGCAGTCGTCCCGCGCGCGGTGCGGGGTTGCCCGCCATTCTCACTGCCCGTACCTGGGATGCAAGAGGCTCGGCGCGCCCCCGTGGCGCGACGTCAGGCAGGCTTCAGTAGCCGCGCCCGGTACACGGGCTCCCCGCTGGCCAGGTAGCGCCGCTCTCGCGTGGAGGGCACTTCCTCCGGGTCATAGGGATGGAAAACACCTGAACCCAGGGGGTTCTTGAATCCAGCGGATTCCAAGATGGCGAGCATCGTCACGCCGCGGTCCTGGACGTCGGTGCGCATGTCGAAGAGTCCACCCGGTGCGAGCTTGCCGTACAGCAGTTCGGCGAACGCGGGCTGAATCACGGCGCGCTTGGCGTGGGAGCGCTTCCACCAGGGGTCGGGGAACTGGAGGTGGATGGCGGCGAGCGAATCGGGCGCGAAGATGCGGGGCACGATGAAGCGGGCGTCGGATTCGATGACGCGCAGGTTGCGCAGGCCCGCCTTGTCCGCGCGGTCCTGGGTGTCGCGCGCGTACTTCTTGCGCCACTCGAAGGCGACGAAGCGCACCTCGGGGTGGCGGCGGCAGTATTCCAGGGCGTGGCCGCCCGCGCCGGAGCCGATTTCCAGTTCGAGCGGCCCGCTGAAGCCGAATTCGGCGTCCCAGTCCGGCGGGGTCTCCTGGGTGACGAACTTGAGGCCGACGGGCTCGGGGAGCAGGCGAGGACGGGACATGGGCGGGCGCCACCAACCACGGCGACGACGGGTTTGGCCAGGGAAAAACGCGAGGCCTGGAGTATACGGGAGCCCATGAAGGTCTTCCCTGCGGTGGCGGACGCGGGCCGGGCGCTGGCCGGACAGGCACTCGCGCTGGGCAACTTCGACGGTGTGCACGTGGGCCATCAGGCCCTCTTCGCGGAGGCGCGCCGCCACGGGCGGGCCGCCGCCTTCACCTTCCATCCCCATCCAGGCAAGGTGCTCCAGCCAGAGCTGGCGCCGAAGCTCATCACCCTGCTGCCGCGCAAGCTGGAGCTGTTCGAGGAGTTCGGGCTGGACGCCGCGGTGGTGCAACCCTTCTCGCGCGAATACGCGCGCACGCCGCCCGCGGACTTCGAGGCAGCGCTCTTCGACGCGCTCGGCGTCGCGCACGTCGTGGTGGGCAGTGACTTCACCTACGGCTCGGCCCGGCGCGGCACTGCGGAGACGCTGCGCGAGGCCGCGGCCCGGCGTGGCGCCACGGTGCACGTGGTTCCGCCCGTCACGGTGGATGGTGTGGTGGCGTCGTCATCGCGCGTTCGCGAGTACATCCTGGAGGGGCGCGTGTCCGCGGCGCGGCGGCTGCTGGGCCGTCCCTTCGACCTGGACGGCACGGTGGTGACGGGCGCGGGGCGGGGGCGGGGCATCGGCTTTCCCACCGCGAACGTGGACACGCAGAACGAGCTGCGCCCCGCACCGGGGGTCTATGCCATCCGCGTCCACCTGCCGGGCGAGTCAAAGGGCACCTGGCATGGCGGTGCGGCGAACATCGGTGTGAAGCCTACCTTTGGCGGCACGGAGGTGACGATCGAAGCGCACCTGCTCGACTTCACCGGTGATCTGTACGGGAAGGAGCTGCGCGTGCAGTTCCTCGACCGTCTGCGCCCCGAGCAGCGTTTCGGTTCGGTGGTGGAGCTGACGGGGCAGATCAAGCGTGACGTGGAGGCCGCGCGCGCCGTGATTGCGCGCGAGGAGAGCTGAGCAATTTTCCCGTGTCCGTTCAACGGTTTGTGACAGCAGGGGAGCAGGCGAGGGCGCCTTGACGCGCGCGCGCGGCTCCCCTCTAATTCGCAATCAGGAACCGTGCCATGGGGTGTGGATCACCCGGGCACCGCTCCAGCGTCTTTGAGCTCGGAGGCGGGCCCCCGCCCGCTTCTTTCTTCTTCAAGGAAGAGGCATCAACGAATGTCCGGTCGACTCGGTGAACTGCTGGTTCGCGAGAACCTCATCTCCGTGCAGCAGCTGCGCAAGGCCCAGGAAGAGCAGCAGAAGAACGGCACGCGCATCGGCACCGCGCTCGTCAAGACGGGCGCCATCGAGGAGTCGAAGCTGACCGACTTCCTCTCCAAGCAATACGGCGTGCCGGCCATCAACCTGAAGGACTTCGACGTCGAGCCGGACATCATCAAGCTGGTGCCGAAGGAAGTGGCGGAGAAGCACCTGGTGGTGCCCGTCAACCGCGCGGGCCCGTCGCTCATCGTGGCCATGTGCGATCCGTCCAACATCTTCGCGGTGGACGACCTGAAGTTCCTCACCGGCTACAACATCGAGACGGTGGTCGCCTCCGAGGTCTCCATCCGCGAGGCCATCGAGCGCTACTACGCGGAGAAGGGCCCGTCGCTGGAGGACATCGTCGGCGACGTCGGTGACGACATCGAGGTCACCAAGGAAGAGACGGAGAACATCGATGAGATGGCCAAGGCCGCGGACGACGCGCCCGTGGTCAAGCTGGTGAACCTCATCCTCATGGACGCCATCAAGAAGCGCGCGTCCGATATCCACGTCGAGCCCTACGAGAAGGACTTCCGCGTCCGCTTCCGCATCGACGGTGTGATGTACGAGGTGATGCGCCCGCCGATGAAGCTGCGCAACGCGATCACCTCGCGTTTGAAGATCATGGCCTCGCTGGACATCTCCGAGCGGCGCCTGCCGCAGGACGGCCGCATCAAGATCAAGATGGGCGGCGGCAAGGAGATGGACTTCCGCGTGAGCGTGTGTCCCACGCTCTTCGGCGAGAAGGTCGTGATGCGTCTGCTCGACAAGAGCAACCTCCAGCTCGACATGACGAAGCTGGGCTTCGACGCGCAGCCGCTGGCCTGGTTCAAGGAGGCCATCGACCGGCCCTACGGCATGGTGCTGGTGACGGGCCCCACGGGCTCGGGCAAGACGACGACGCTGTACTCGGCGCTCTCCAGCCTCAACGGCCTGGACACCAACATCTGCACCGCGGAGGACCCGGTCGAGTTCAACTTCGCCGGCATCAATCAGGTGCAGATGCATGACGACATCGGCCTGAACTTCGCCGCGGCGCTGCGCTCCTTCCTCCGCCAGGACCCGGACATCATCATGATTGGTGAGATCCGCGACTTCGAGACGGCGGAAATCGGCGTGAAGGCGGCGCTCACGGGCCACCTGGTGCTCTCCACGCTGCACACCAACGACGCCCCGGGCACGGTGAGCCGTCTGCTCAACATGGGCATCGAGCCGTTCCTCGTGACGGCCTCGCTCAACCTCATCCTCGCCCAGCGTCTGGCGCGTCGTCTGTGCCCGGCCTGCAAGAAGCCGGCGGAGAACGTGGACGAGCAGGCGCTCATCGACGCCGGTGTTCCGCCGGACAAGATTGGCACCTTCACGATGTACGAGAAGGTCGGCTGCCGCGACTGCAACGACCGTGGCTACCGCGGCCGCGTGGCCATCTACGAGGTCATGCCGTTCTGGGACGGCCTCAAGGAGCTGGTCATCAACGGCGCCTCCGCCGCGGAGCTGAAGCAGGAGGCCATCCGCCTGGGCATGAGCAGCCTGCGCATGAGCGGTCTTCGCAAGATGATGGACGGCGCCACCACGTTGGAAGAGGTGGTGGGAAACACCGCCCCGGACCGCTTCTAGTCAACCTTCCTCCCACCGCACTCCCCCCGAAGGACATCCCCCCGTGGCCAACCTGCACCAGCTCCTCAAGGCGATGGTCGAGAAGGGCGCTTCCGACCTCCACGTCACCACCGGCTCTCCGCCGCAGCTTCGCGTCGACGGCGAGCTCGTTCCCTTGAAGACGGCGCCGCTGACCCCGGTGGAGACGAAGCAGCTCTGCTACTCCATCCTCACGGACGCCCAGAAGCACAAGTTCGAAGAGGACAACGAGCTGGACCTGTCCTTCGGCGTGAAGGGCCTGTCGCGCTTCCGCGCCAACATCTTCATGCAGCGTGGCGCGGTCGCCGCGGCGTTCCGGACCATTCCCTTCAAGATTTTGACGTTCCAGGAGCTGGGCCTGCCGCCGGTGGTGGCGGAGCTGGTGAAGAAGCCCCGCGGGCTCATCCTGGTGACGGGCCCCACGGGTTCGGGCAAGTCCACCACGCTGGCCTCGATGATCGACAAGATCAACACCGAGCGTCATGAGCACATCATGACCATCGAGGACCCCATCGAGTACCTGCACCCGCACAAGAACTGCCTCGTGAATCAGCGCGAGGTGGGGGCGGACACGCGGAACTTCAAGACGGCCCTCAAGTACATCCTCCGCCAGGACCCGGACGTGGTGCTGGTCGGTGAGCTCCGCGACCTGGAGACGATTGAAGCCGCGCTCACCATCGCGGAGACGGGCCACATCTGCTACGCGACGCTACACACCAATAGCGCGGTGCAGACCATCAACCGCGTGCTGGACGTGTTCCCGCCGTACCAGCAGCCGCAGGTCCGCGCGCAGATGTCCTTCGTGCTGGAAGGCGTGATGAGCCAGGCGCTGGTGGCGAAGGCGGGCGGCCCTGGCCGCATCCTGGCGCTGGAGGTGATGGTGCCCAACCCCGCAATCCGGAACCTCATTCGCGAGGACAAGGTCCACCAGATCTACTCGTCCATGCAGGTCGGCCAGGCGAAGTTCGGCATGCAGACCTTCAACCAGGCCCTGGCGGCGCTGCTGCTGCGGCGGCTCATCACCCAGGACGAGGCCTTCGGACGTTCTAGCGACGCGGAGGAGTTGCGCAACATCCTGGCCACGGGTGGCGGCGGGGCCCTGCCCGGAATGCAGCGGCCAGGCGGGGGAGCGGGTGGTCGTTAGTTCCGGGATTCGGAGATCAGCGGTTAGAGTGGCGCGGCACCCGCGGAGGTCCAGCTCATGGCAGCCCCAGCAGTGAAGTCGGCATCAACTCCCAAGAAGGCCACCGCCCAGTTCCTCTGGGAGGCGAAGACCAAGAGCGGGGAGTCGAAAAAGGGTGAGATGGAGGCGATGGACGTCGAGGCCGTCAACGCGCGCCTCAAGTCCCTCGGGCTGAACCCCGTCAAGGTGCGCAGGAAGAGCATTCTGGACGGGGACATCACGATCCCCGGCTTCGGTGGCGTCGAGGGCAAGGACATCCTCGTCTTCACCCGTCAGTTCGCCACGATGATCGACGCCGGCCTCCCGCTGGTGCAGTGCCTCGACATCCTCGCGAGCCAGATGGACAACCCTTCCTTCAAGAAGGTGCTGTTCGCCATCAAGGGCAAGGTGGAGCAGGGCAGCACCTTCGCGGACGCGCTGAAGGAGCACCCCAAGGTCTTCGACGAGCTCTACGTCCAGCTCTGCGCCGCGGGTGAGGTGGGCGGTATCCTCGACGCCATCCTCAACCGGCTCGCAGCGTACCGGGAGAAAAACGAGAAGCTCAAGTCGAAGGTCAAGAGCGCGATGACCTACCCGATCATCGTCATCCTGGTGGCCATCGGCGTGACGGCGGTGCTGCTGCTGAAGGTGACGCCGGTCTTCGAGAAGATGTTCGCGGACTTCGGCTCGGAGCTGCCGGGGCCGACGCAGATGATCGTGAACTTCTCGCACCTCGCGCAGGAGTACTTCTTCCATGCGGCTGGCTCGATTGCCGCGGTGGTGATGTCCTTCACGTGGAGCTACCGCCAGCCGCGTGGCCGGAAGTTCTGGGACAAGGTGTTCCTCTTCATGCCCGTCTTCGGCCCCGTGCTCCGCAAGGTGGCCGTGGCCCGGTTCACCCGCACGCTGGGGACCATGATTTCCTCGGGCGTGCCCATCCTGGACGCGCTGGACGTTACCGCGAAGACGGCCGGTAACCGCACGGTGGAAGACGCCATCATCTACGTCCGCGGGAAGATCGCCGAGGGCAAGAACATCGCGGGGCCTCTGGCCGAGACGAAGGTGTTCCCGTCGATGGTGGTCCAGATGATCGGCGTCGGTGAGGCGACGGGCGCCATGGACACCATGCTCAACAAGATCGCCGACTTCTACGACGACGAGGTGGACGCGGCCATCAACAGCCTCACGGCGATGATTGAGCCGGTCCTCATGGTGTTCCTCGGCGGCGTGGTCGGTGGCTTCCTCATCGGCATGTATCTGCCGATCTTCTCGCTTGCCGGCGCCATCCAGTAGGTCAGCAGCGGTGGGCGTGCGCCCGTCGGAGAGGGGCGCCTTTCGTTCGCGGCTCGTGTGGTTGGTGTTGTTCCGCACGGTCGCCGCGAGCCTCTCGCTCGTCATCACCCTGGCGCGGCTTCTCCTTCATCCTTCCCAGGAGCTGAATCACGCGGACACCCTGTCGCTCGCGGTCATCATCATCGCGTACGTGTCGACAGTGGTGGTGGGGCTGCGGCTGCGCAAGGGGCAGGGG